>NZ_CANLRP010000129.1 GCF_947493425.1 uncultured Microscilla sp.
GGCGACCTGATTCTACTGGCTGCTCGCCCAGGGGTGGGTAAAACCAGTTTGATGTGCACCATTGCCCGTAACGTTGCTGTTGATGTGCAACAGGCAGTGGGGATATTCTCCCTGGAGATGCAGTCTGTCAAGTTGTACCTGCGGCTGGCTTGTGCAGAGGCTAATTACAGCTATCAGCACTTGACCAATCAAAGCTTACAAGCGGCAGATTGGGAACGTTTGAACGATCAGGTAAGACAACTGGCCAGTCACCCGATATTCATTGATGAAACCGCTGGGATTAGTATTCAGGAGTTAAGAGCCAAGGCTTTCCGTCTCAAGGAAATGTATAACATCAAGCTACTACTCATTGATTATTTGCAACTCATTACCACTGGTGGGATGAAGTTTGGTACGCGTGAACAGGAGGTAACTTACATTTCGGCTAGTTTGAAAAAGCTTGCCAAAGAACTGGACATCCCCGTGATTGCCCTTTCCCAGCTTAGCCGGGCTTTGGAGTCACGTTCCGACAAACGCCCTCGTATGTCTGACTTGCGCGAAAGTGGAAGCTTGGAACAAGACGCGGATTTGATTCTCTTTCTTTACCGCGATGAGTATTATGGTATTGCCGAAGATGCTTCCGGAGCGCCTACCCAGGGACATACTGAGGTCATCATTGCCAAGCACCGCAATGGTAACCCAGAGACGATTCCCCTCAAATTTGACAACGGAGGCATGCGTTTTGAAAACTGGCAGGAGAACGACTTTGTGACCAAAATGCCAGGCTAAACAGGAGGACGCTTGCTTGGCTTGCTCTGTAAGTTTTCATCAGGCGTACATCTGCCGTTTGAATAGTTACGCAAAATACGGGCGGTGTGTAGGGTATAACCTGTGATCTATAATACTATTCCACCCGTTTTTCTTTGGCGCGTGTTGCGCCTGTGTGGGCGAAACAGGGGTAAGTCCTGGGTTAGGCAGCTACCTACTAAATAAAAATGTTTTAAATAAAAAAGAAAAATCAGCATCTAACTAACTATAGATTACATTAGTTGACTTATATAAGTGACTCATTATGATGCCAAATTGTCAAGCTAAGCATGCTAATTTGGCAAGGTTCGAGGACAGTTTGGCGAGGTAAGCTTGACAACCTGGCAAGGTTCAGGGACAATTTGGCAAGCTTGCAAGGTCGGTAATGCAAGGGCAGACAGAAAGAAAAAAAGATAAGAAGCAAAGTATCGGCTGCTTATTTTATTCTTCCAACCTCCAATACCCCCACATCTCTTCTAACCGCTGCCCACCAGTAAAAAAGCGGTTATTAAACATGTGGATGTAGCTGCTGAGCAGCGAACGGAGTTGAGCTTCGTTTGCCCCGTGTTGTTGCAGGTTGGCTTTTATCTGTTGGGCAAGGGGCACTTCCTGTTCGGTAAGTTGATCAAACAGTAGGCGGTAAGCCGGAGGTAACCAGGAAGGCAGTGTGTGCTTTGCCAACGCCTTTTTGAGGCGTTGTGCCTGGGGGTGTACATCAAAACCAAACTCCCGGCTAAAATTTGCTCTACCCTGGTGAACAATCTTTTCAAGGATTTCTTTGGGCAAATCAAAAGCATCCAATAAAGCTTCAATGCGTGCTACAGCAAGTGCCGATTTGAGGGTATCGTTAGTGGCTTCGTCTTTGGCAAGTAGAGCCAAGGCGTGGCATACAAAATCACTGTCCAAGGCAAACCATTTTTCGCTTAGCGCCATATTATAAGGCAGGTAACGGCTGAGTTCGCGTTGGTAGGTATCGGGCACGTAGTGGATAATCTTTCCCTGTTGCTTTAGAGCCAGCAGTTTTTGCGAAAATACTTGTACCACTTCGCCCAACTCTTTGGGGTGATGGCATAAGTGCAACCGCCAACGCAAGTGGGTACCATAGTCTGAGTCATTGTAGCGAATAAAAAACCACTGGTCAATGTGCTCCGAATCTTTTAATTCTTTGCTGAGTGGGTAGAGGTCTTCTACAATTAGTCGGTCACTGCCCAAGGCACCCAGGTAAATTTTAAAATATACCCATTCACTGCTAAAGGCAAAGTTCTTTTGTATATTTTGAGGCAAGGTTTGGGCAGCAAGTACAGGGGCTTGCTTGTGGCTTGGTGGGACAGTATTAGTGATCGGAAAAACCATTTCATTGCTATAGGATTGACTGGGTACGTGCTCTTCTATTACTTCCTCCAGAATGATTTCTTTACTTGCAAACACCTTTTGTAAAAACACTCCCACGCTTAAAGGGTGGGTAAAATCAATGTAAAGCTTATTGTCTGACTCTACCAAAAGCACCGTTTGGGGCAAGCGCAATTGTTGCCTCAGTCTTTCTATTTTGTATGTCCAAGTACTAATGGTGGTATGAAGGTCTTCCTTTTTTTGCAATTGCACCGCCTCTAATAGCTGACGGCTCACCCGCCACTGCCTGGGCGATAAAATCAAGCTGTCATCGTAGATCAGGCGAGGCAAATAACTCCTTTGCTGCCAGCGCTGCGCCTTAAAGAACGGGGGCAGCTGGCGGTACTCTTCCTGGTATTGCAAGTCGCACAAAAACTTATAGAGCGGGTGGGCATTGTGGGCGTAGTTATGGGCATTGCTCATTCGGGGCACTACTTGTTTGCTCAAACGCCGCGAGTGCAACACCAAACGTTTGCCGTCAGGCATACTCAACCACAAATCAGTCACGGGTATTTGGTGAGCGTCGTTGGCATTGGCACCACCCAAGGCAATGCTATACTCACGCAACCTGGGGCGAATGATTACATTGCCCACCCGTTGACCTGGCAAATGGTCTACCTCGGCGTATACCAGACGGTCATTATCGGGTTCTACCTGGGCAAGGGTGGCACTTAGCTTTTCTTTTAGCAAGGGACTACCATAACAAAACCGCCCCAACAAATTGCCCACCACAGGACCGCTGGCGTGGTACAACTGAAAGCGAAAGTTGCGCGGGGTGCCTTGTTTGGGATTGTGTTCCAGGTCGTCGGGTGTCTGGTAGAGCAGCTTACCCATCGCCACCATTGCCGGAGGAAGTGGTGGTGCTTGTTTTTCTTTTGCCTTGGGTTTGCTTGCTTTTAGGCCTTGTATTTCGGCTTTGCTCAAGCGTATTTCAGTCAAGCCCTTTTGCAAAGCTTCTACGTATTTTTGTTCCAACAAGGCATCCAGCGCTGAGGTCTGTCCGGCCTTGGGGTCAGTAGCTTGGGGTATTGCCCCACCTCCTTCAGCTATCACTACGCCCAAGTCTTTGAGGTAATCAGGCAATGCAACAGTGCGTTTGCCATAAGGGTAACCCACCCCTGTTACCTCGTCCATTGCCAGTAACAAGGGCACTGCTTCGTTTTCATATCGTTTAAAAAAAGCCTGGGCAAAGGTACTTAAGTCTGCTTTTGTTGTGGGCACCTCACCTACGGTGTCTATCAAAGTGGCTATTTGACGTACCAGGTGGCGAGGCACGGTTTTGCTCAGTTCCAGTCCGTTTTCATCCCTAAAAGAATCTACCTGAATGAGTTCTTTTTGGGAAGTCTTGTTTTCATTACTACCATCATCAGTTTCTTCTTTGGTTTGCTGAGCAAAAGGCTGGGCACTCAGATAGCCTGCCAATTGTTGATAAAGCCCCAGGCTTTGGGCAGGGTCAGGCGTGGCATCAATGAGCGCCAGTTGTCCACGAATATGATTGATGATGTCGAGGTACTCCTGAGCGGCAGGTATTTGAGCTATGCTGGAGTGCAATTGTTCCAGGTACTCTTCACCATTTAGGCGGGGGTATAGTTCAGAAATAAGCAAATGATGGTTAATCAAATACTCCACAAACTCGCGGCAATCTGCCTCGGTCAGGTCAGGGTCGGTCATCAGGTGGGCAATCATTTCGTGTATGCGCATTCCCCCCGCCTGACGGCAAGCATCAAACAGCTCCCAGGCTACCTCATTAAACTCCTTCGACGAAGCTACATGTTGCAAGGTTTGCTCATCAAAAAACGAACACAGCATATCGTCTCCATTGCGGTAAAGCGTGTTGTTAGGGAAGTAAAGCAATTGATCCCTTACCTCTGTATCTGCCTCTAGTGCCGCCCTAAGCCTCAGTAAATACACCATATCCAGCCTTGACGAGGTGCGCATGGAACCAAGCCCATCCAGGGCCAGGCTGCTATGTCTTTGCAAACGAAACTCACCCACGGTAACCGCAGCAAAAGTGCCAAAGGGAGTGCAACGATACGCCGCCCTTGCCAAAAACATCCATAGTTTTTGCTCCAGGTTTTGCAAGTCTTTGCTTTGCTTTTTGTTGGGTGCAGGCAGTGCTGCCAAAGCGTGCCAACGGCCAAGCTGGGCAAACAAATCAGGCGAGGCAATGTATAAGGCTTGTTGCAAAGCTGGCGAAGCATAGACGGCTTGTAGGTGTTGGCGCACCTGCTTTATACCTTGGGCAACTCCCACCGGAGGCTCCAAATAGCTGCGTTCCAGCAATGGAGTACGCAATACATAAAAATCACCTGGTTCGAATGTATTCATTGGTTAGTTTTTTAGTCAGTAGTCCAGAGTCCGTAGTTGATAGACCATAGTTGCTTTGCACCCATTCGTAATTCTTAAGGCTACTTCTTCACCGCCTCCAGCACCCCCAACTTGCGCAGTTTACAAGCCATCACTGATACTGACCGATTAGTAGTTCGGAGTATTTTGGAGGTTTCCAACGGAGTCATATTCAGTTGAAGGCAGTAGCCAATTTGCCACATTAGTTTACTGATTTTACCTTGGTCAAGCATCTCGCCTATGGTGGTTACAAATTCAGGGTAAAGTCTTTGTACCCTTTGTTGTACCGCAGCAAATTTGCCTTTCGAGTTTATTTCAGCTTCTACCAAAGTTTTGGCTTGCTCTACCTCATTTTTTTCCAGTGCCTCTTTTATTTCATACAACCTTACAATGCTATCCGTCCATTCTTGAACGGGTGTATAAGCGGCGTTTAACGACATATTTTTCCCTCTTTATTTTATAGTGATAGTTACGTTGTATTATGGTTGAATTGTCCTCTGGTTGAGCAAATTCAATATGGCCAGATTATAACTTAGTCTGAAATCAACAGACCATAGTTTTAAGCCTTGCTTCGCGCCCATTCGTAATTGACCCATTCGTCATTAAAAAGCTATGCTTTCTTGATAGGCTCTAATATTCCCAGTTTGCGCAACTTGGTGCCATGCACCGACACCGACCGATTGCTAATAGATAGTGTCTCGCCCGTTTCCATGGGCGACATCCCCAATTTAAGGCAATGCCCCACTTGCCACACCAATTTGGTTACTTTTTTATCAATAAAAGCTTGGTCTATGGTTTCGGCAAAGGCGGGAAACTCTTGGTGTACTTTCTCTCGTACAATGGCAAACTCGTCTACTCCTTCTATCTCGTTGCCAATCATCCGCTTTACTGCCTCTATGCCTTTCTCGTTGAGCGTATTACGCACCTTTTGCAGTTTGTTGGCAGCTTCGGTGGCTTCTTGCATATAAATCTTTACTTTTTCATCCCTTTCTTCACGCAGGCGCTGGTTTGCCTTGGTAAGTTCTTCGTTGGCAATTTCTATGGTTTCCTTTTGTACTTTTATTTCTTCGGTACGCTCTGCCACTACCAATTCCAGATGTTGATTACGCAGGTAGAGTTTACGGCTACGATAACGGCTATAACCATAACTGCCCCCAATGAGCAAAGCAAGCCCGGCGAGTACATACAAAGCATAAGCCCAGGCAGTACGGTGCCAAGGCGGGAGTATGGTAAAGGTATAACTGTCTATTGAACTAGTGGTACCATAGATGTTTTTACAACGCACCTTAAAAGTATAAGTACCCTCGCGCAGGTGAGTATATTCTTTCTTTTGTTCGGTGCTCCAATCCGACCAATCGTCGTCAAGCCCAATGAGCTGGTAACTGTACAAATTACGCTCATAAGCCACCCAACTATCGCTGGCGTAGGTAAAAGTGAGGGTGTTGTGGGGGTAGGGGAGTTCCAGTGTTTTGGGCTGTTTAGTAAAGCCGTGATAAATGTATTCATCTTCAAACTTTTGGCTGCGGGTAGAATCTTGTATTTTTTTCTTAAAAGACACCTCTCTTACAAAGGCTTTGAATGGTTGATTGTATTCTTTCTTCTTACTATGGTCATACTCTATAATCTTATCTTGACCAATGAGTTCAATAATACCATCGCCTCTTTGATATAGCCAGGTAATATAAGCATCCCCAATTCTTTTGAGCCCATAAGAATTCATGGTGTAGCTTTGAGGGTTCTCCTTATTCAAAACGACAGGAAAACTTTTTGTTAGCCCTTCCCTAAGCATTACGGGGCTGATAAGATACTCTTTTTCGTTAATTTTTAAAAAGTTAGAAAAAGCTTGGTCATAGTTACCATACTTGTTTTTTTTAAGCCCCTTGATATTTCTACTAACCCCTTCGGCAATGCCTGTTTTATGGTTAAAAACAAATAATCCTCTGGCATTGATAATGTACAGCTGATCGTTGTGTATTTCCAGCCTAAAGTCATACCGCACCTTATCGTCAAATTTTACTTGATCAATTCTAAAGTTTTGTATTTGTTCTTTGTTCAGCTCAAACTTAACCCTGAAAAGCTCGGTTTTGGTAGAATAGAAAAGGTTTTGTTTGTGTAGAATGGAAGCAAATATGCTCTTGTTGCTTTTGAGTTTTCTTTCAGCCAAAAGCTTGAGCTTTGTGTCGAAGACTTTGAGCCCATAAGACCCTATTACCCAAAACATACCTTTATCATCATTACCCTTTTGAAAAAAGATATTTTGAATATTGCCTTTCAATATTTGGGTAGGTTGCCAGGTTTCTTTATCTAATGCATATAAGCCTTTTTGGGTACAAACAAAGTAACGCTCATTTTGCAGCACAATATTGTGTATATAACCCAAGCCTGCAATGGTTTTGCTTGGTTTTCGGTTTATCGCCTCAGAAACTTTGACTTGTTTGCTACCTTGAATAATATCAAACCTGACCCCTGCTCTTTGGTAACTCTTATAGATTTTATTGGTATTTTCTTTCACCTTCAAATCAGACCGTAGTTCCACATATACCACTCCGTTGCTGGTTCCTAACCAAACATTACCTTGTTCATCAAAAGTAAAATCGTGCAATACCAATTGGTTGAAGTTTTTAAGAACCCTTGCTTTTTTGGTGGTGGGGTGATAAGTTAATAAATTACTGCCCACAACCAAATAAATAACTTTATCCTTAAGTTTTGCTATGAATGTATCTTCTGTAGAAGGAATTAATTGAGTCAATTGTTCAATTGGACGGAAATTGGTTTGGTTGCCTTGTTGTAGGTAGACTTGATTGCTATCATTGATACCTATTGCCAATTGGTCATCGAGTCTTTGGTAATACCTCAGCCTAAAGCGGTTGAAAATGGTGGTGCTTTGTAATACCCACCGAGTACCACGAAGCAGATAAACCTCCCCACTTTGCTTTTTAGCGTAGATTTGACCTTGATCTTTAAAATAAGTAACTCTAGCATTGAGATTGCTAATAGGGCTTATAGTAGTTTTGGTTTGGCTAAGTTTTTCATAGATTACCCCACCAGATGATTTACCCAGGTAATATACTTTTTCATTGGTTTGATATATTTTAACCAACCCACCACCAAGCTTTTGTTTATTTTCTGTTGCGCTAACAATACTTTTATAAGCTATAGAATCTCCTTGGATGTAAAACAAGCCACATTGATTACCTCCACCTATATAGTATTTGTTATTTATTTTCTGATCGGTCACCAGCCTATCAAATTTGGCAGGCAAACGTGATAGATTATCCAGAGGGTGGTGTCTCCATTTTTTTCCTATAAGGTAATTTATTCCATAGTAGTTGGCAGTAATAATTATTTTACTATTGCTGTATTCTATGATATCATAACAGTGTTTTGCTAGAATCTTATGTTTTTTATTGGTGTGGTGGTTGATAAAAAAATCACTAACTTCTTGTCCCCAAGAAATGTTTATATTTAAGATAAAAGAAACAACTATCAGTACTATGTGCAAGAACTTCATAGCCAATTTATGTTATTTTTTTACTGGTCTTCTTGTAGTTTGTCAATTAATTTACCGAAACCTCCTTCTGAGGCAAAGTAAAAAGTCATTCGTAATAGTTGATTTGCCAGCGCCCTAGAGACACTATTTTTTTGTCCTTCCATTGTAGCCATCATAATTATTCCAAATGCATATTTTTTATTAAACATAAAGTTTGAGCGAGCAAAACTGATTTTGCCACTATGCCCATAACTCACCTTATTGCTCATTTTGCTGTCTCTTCTATTAACACCTAACACTCTATACCAAATCACGTTCTTGTTGATTGATTCAATAGAAAATTGTTTTTCATTAGGTGCATCAAGCTTAACATCATAAATATACTTGTCCAAAGTAGTTTGCTTGAGCACGTGTTCGTATTTGTATTTTCCGGGTTTATAATCTCTAAACCTAAAAAAACGCATAAATTTCACCATATCCTTTGGGGTCGACCTGATACCTCCATTAGGTCCTGACATACCTTGTGAGATATTGTGTTTACTATCATAAAGCTTTATTTTACCTGTCTTTTCATCAGGAAACCAACCGTATAGAGTTTCTAAATATTTAAGTTTTTTTTGTGGAACAATACTATAAAAGGTGTTAGTCATCTTAAGAGGTTCAAATATGTTTTGTTTTACATATTCTCTAAACCCCATTTTGGTAACCCTTTCCAGAATGATTCCAAGCAAACTGTAGCCGCCATTATCATAACGATATTTAGACCCAGGCTTTCTTTTTTGTTCAGTATATTTTAGGTAAGGGATAAACTCTTCAATAGTGGCAAAACGGAAAGGTTTGCCTTGCTTTTCCATTAAAGCTTTTACTTTTTTATAAGCCATATAGAAGCCTTTTCTAATGCTAATGCCAGCAGTATGGTTGAGTAAATGGTAAACCTTAACCGCTTGCATACCACCCAAACTATCTACCCCTTTGCCTACTTCGGGCAACCATTTGGTAATGGGGTCTTCCAGGCTTATTTTGTTTTTTTCTACCAGTTGGAGCATGCTCACCGTCATAAAGAGTTTAGATACTGATCCCCAGCTATGAATGGTGTTGTTGTTGAGTTTCTGCTTTTGCTCAATATTAGCATAGCCATTTGTTTTTTCTGAGATTACCTTGCCCTTGTAAATCAGCGCCACATAATAAGGAAAATCGGGTTGTTTGGCTTTTACAAACTCTTTAAACTTGTCTAGTTTGCGCCATTCCTTCAGCAACTCTTTTTTACTGATGGGTTTGTTTTGTGCCCCTAGTTGCAAAGGGAGGCAAACGGTGAACAGTAGTGCTATAAGTAGCCCATAACTTAATACTTTTTGCATGATTTAAATCAGTTTCAATGGTTTTGTTAAGGTGGTTCGCTAAAAATAAGGATAGATTTACATAAAAATATTTAACCAAGCCAAATCTTCTTCATTACACCAACCTTGTTCTAACAAATAATAACTTAAGAGAATAATGCCATAACCAGCCGCACCATTGAGTAAACCACTCATGTAATCCCAACGCATTACTCTTGTATCATTTACATAATCAACACTGCAAACTTTCATCCCTAAAAATGGTTCATTCCAACAAATATGGTTCATCGCTTGATTTAGCCAATACTCATAAGCTTCTTTGAATTCAATACTACCAAACTTTCGGTGCAAGATATAAAAAATAAAAAATACCCCCAGAGTACCATGGCACATTCCACAATCTATATTTTTGCCCTCCTGCCAAATATTAGAATCTTCTTTTTTGATTTTGCTTAGCGCAGAGAGTATGGTAATGGCTTGTTTTTCAATGGCGTTGTCTTCCAGTAACTCGCTTGCCTTGCTTAAAGCAATACATACCCCTAAACCTCCATTGCACCAGCTCAAGGTATGGCGGGTAGAGGGGTGAACAACTTGATGTACTGAAAAGTAGTTTTGTAAATTGACTTGAGTCTGATTACCTTCCTCAGTAAGCATGCGGTAGGTAAGAAAATTGCAGGCTTGGCGAATGGTTTGTTTAATTTCAGACTGAATATTTGCGTTAATAAAGGCTTTCCCTTCTTGGCAAATGGCAGACAGTGCCCAAATATAGCTTGCTTGTCCGTGGGCAAGCCCCACTGATACTACATCTTCGTGTAACCTTGGGCTCAGCCAGTAGGCTTCTTGTTGGTCAGTTAATACAACAGAGGCGTTTAATATTGCCTCCAAACCTTGACTGATTGTCTGAGCAATGGCAGTTTTTACTTCTGGGTTTGGCATAGCTCTATGAGCCCTTCCTAGTATCAACAATTTCCCCATTAACCCGTGCATTAGGTCATAATTATGGTGTTTGAGGTCATTTTTGGTAGACTCAATAGTAATTCTGGTCAATTGCTCGATGTACTCATCCAGGTCGTCATACACGCCTTGTTTTTTCAACACCAACAACAACCATAAAACTCCCGCATACCCAGAAAGTGCTGCATTTTGTTCTAACTTGTCTAGATTATTCAGGCTATATGATACTTGTTTAGTCATTTGTTCAAGTATCTCTTCTTTTTTTATTGTACTACTCTCATAGTGGTAGAGCAGCGTAAGGAAAAGGGCTAAACCAGAAGTTCCTCCGTAAATACCTACTCCTTCCTTGCTAATGTTGAGTAGATCATCTCGATGGATGTCTGAAAATATTTTTTTTACTACTTTTAGGATCATTAAAAGAGTTTTTACTTTGTAATAACAATAAATAAAAAAGTCAAAGTTTTTACACTTTGACTTTGCTTATCTTATTGTGCCTCAGGAGGTGGCTTTCCGTCTGTTACTTTTCCTTGTGGTGGGCATATACAATCTGGAGAATATGATACGTTAACCCCACCTCTTAAAACATCCATCTCCTTATCAGAAATCGTCAAATTCTTATCCCAATTAGACTTAATGGTTAGTTTGTTTTTCTTGTTATTCATAACACTGAAATTTTAAAAATGTGATTTAATATAGTTGAATGTGTAACAACTATACCACCTGACTGGCGGCACTTATCTTTGTTATTGACGATGCAATATTACGTCTCGATGCAAGCTAAAGCCAAACATAGCGCGTTAAAAAGCGTTAAAGGCTACTTTAAAAAGCTTATAATTATATATTATATTTATATTTTTCTATTACATTTTGTGTTTTTATAAAAACAAACGAGTGAAACTACATTGTTTTTTTTAATCTCCTGCTTTGTTTTTGAATGCTTTTTTGCATTATTTGAATGTTTATCTCTTAGTCAGACCGAACACACGTGAGGCATCTGTCGCTGATCTCACACCAGTTCCCTCACGTGTTCGGGAAGACCTGTACACTAGTCATGCTGAACGCATGTGAAGCATCTGGCACTTGTTCGGGAGGGGATTTTGTACCTCAATCAGGATCATGATAAATATTGGTATTTACCTCTACCCGTTGTGCCTTGCGTGCCCTTGGGCTCACCTTAAGCTTATCGCCCAGTCCTGTCTCTAGTGCTTTGAGCAATACCGCATATTGAGCCTCACTCAGCTGTACCAGGTAAGGCACTGTTTCACCATCTTTTAGGTACAGCGTAAGGGTAGGCAACTCCCGCCCTCGTTGGGTAAGCCTTGCCTCGTTGATGTGGTGCCAGTAAAACAACTCATAGTCTATGCTGATGCCTTCAGAACGCAGCACAAACCGATGACTTGTGCGCCCCGAATGCCAAATGGCAAAAACAGCGCATACCACCCCCAAGGCAAGCATCCACCAGGCATCGTATTGCCAGCCGCCCAGTTGATCGGTGTACAAGCTCAGCAGCCAAAGTGCACCGGGTATCAGAGACAAACCCAGTAACATCCAAATGATTTGTTTCCAAATATTGTATTTGAGTACAGTTTCTTGTTCCATAGTAGAAGCATTTGTTTTATTCAACTAATCAGGTTCTCTAACAACAAAGTCAAAGAACCTTGAGAGTATTTAAAGTTATTTATAGCGCTTTGCTATCTTTCTCCAGCTGACTTTACCTGAGTCTATTTTGATGTTTCTGAGTAAATACCTGAGTTGATTGTATAGTAAAACGAAGGCAACTCTTTCGGGTGTTTCTCTTTGTCCACTGGTATTTATCATCAGTATAATTCCATAAGGAACCTTGGTTTCTTTTCTAAAAATAAAGTTAGATAGAAAACCATGAACACTCCCACTATGCCCCATCACTTCGAATTGGTTTTTTGTACCTTCATTTGCCAAGGTATTGACAAAACCATTTACAAAATAAAAACCATGCTGGGTGGTTTTATAAGTTCGGGTATACTGAGTACTGTCTTGTAAGTTGAGGTCAAAATAATATTTTTCCAGAACAGTTCTTGGCAATACCTTTTCGTAGCGTTTGAGATACTTTGTTCGTTTTCTAAACTTCAAAAAGTCCATAAACTTGAGCATGTCTGCTACCTTGGCTTTCAGCCCTCCATTGGCTTCTCTGATCCCTGCACTTTCATCTGGTCTTCCCGTAGATATTTTTCCATCTTTTTTATGACGATATGAGGTGCCAAACAAAGGTTGTAGCTTTTGGGGTGTTTTGTCATAGTGGGCGGTGCTCATACCCAGTGGCTTCAGTATATGCTGTTTGATATAATCAATATATTTACGATCTGTTACCCGTTCTATGACCATACCCAGTAGCGAATAAGCCCCATTGTTGTATTGGTACTTGCTCCCTGGTCTAAACTTCTGCGAGGCATATTTCAAAAATGGTTTGATTTCTTTCGAGTTTGCTACTCGGTTTTCAAACTCAGGAAACTTGTCTGCAATGGCGTTGTATACTGGCTTGCGGTCATAACCACTGTTATGGTTGAGTAAGTGGTGTATTTTGATGGCTTGCATGCCGCCCAAACTGTCTACTCCTTTGCCCAACTCAGGTAAATATTTAGTAATAGGATCGGTGAGCTTGATTTTACCCTTTTCTACCAATTGTAAAATGGCAATGGAGGTAAACATCTTAGAAATGCTTCCCCAGGCGTGTACCACATCGGCAGACATGGGTAGTTTTTTCTTGCGGTCAGCCATCCCATTGCTTGTCTCCCGAATAATTTTACCTTGGTGCACCAGCGCCGCATAAAAGCCAAAGTGGGGTACTTTTTGTTTAATCGTATCTACCACTTTTTCAAACTTTTGCCACTCTTTGAGCACATTGGCTTTGTTCATTTCAAAGTAAATACTGGGTTTTCTTTCTTTGGGAGGGTAAGCCCGCGTAGCTACCTTTGCCAATGGCGTGCCGTCTATGTATAGCCTCAGATTGTCTATCCACATTTGCCCTTGTTGGCTCGTAAGCAACCCACCCACATGTATTTTAAGGGCATATTTAGAGAGGGGCAAGCTCACTTTATATTCTTGCCAGTCGCGGGTGCCGTTAATTTTTCTTTTGCGCATATTATCAAAAGCCAAAGAAGGTTCTCCTTCTTCGCCATCTATGCGCATCCAAAGCCCGGCATGGCCATCTTTGCCCACGTTTTTTAGCTTCATGTAGCCACGTAGCTCTATAGTTTTCCCTTGGTACTTGGCAGGTATCACATAGGCACAAGCGCCAAAGTCCCGGTCAGGCTTATTAGCATCGGGTAAAATAGTCAGGGCATATTTGCCCGATTTTACGGTTTGTGCATCTGGTTTTACAATATAGCCTTTGGCTCCTCCATAACTAAAAGTCATGTCCCACCCTGTGGGCTGTTTAGTTTGGGCATCTAGTTGCTCTATATCCAAATTATAGTTTTGCTTCGTTTGAGCACGTGTTGCACCCGCCCACAACATAAGGGCAAGGCTGCATAAAAATAGTCTATTAATCATTGTATTGAATTATTATAAAAATTGCTTGGTAAAGTTTATATTTTATCTGCCTCATTTGTTTAGCATGACTAGTGGCCGCTACCCTGTGTCATGTTGAGCCTCAGTGAAACATCTGGTAGAGAACGACTTGTTTTATCAAAACCCTCGCTTTTTAAATCTCATCGTTCAAAAATATCCATTGTGGATTTTCCGCATTGATGAGGGCTTCTTTTTTCTCCCGGCGCCAACCTTTCAGTTCTTTTTCTCTATCTATGGCATCCTGTGGTGTATCAAAACGTTCCCAATAAATTAGGTTATAGCAAAAATACCTTCCTGTAAAAGTTTTAGGGTTCCCCGCCTGACTAGCGTGTTCTTCCAAACGCTTTACCAGATCGTTGGTTACCCCAATATATAAGGTGGTTCGCTTGGGGTTAGTAGTGATATACACAAAGTAATTGCCGTTCATTTTTATTATGTTTTTTTAGTCATACTGAACGCCAGTAAAGTATCTGGCGTTGAGTTCCTTGTGATTATAGTAAAAGCCATCCATCTTACACCAGTTCCCTCACTTGTTCGGGAAGACCTGTACACTAGTCATACTGAACGCACGTGAAGCATCTGGCGCTGATCTCATATCAGTTCGGGAGCACTCATACACTGGTTGTACCAAGTACCAGTTCCCTCACCTGTTCGGGAAGACCTGTACACTGATCATACTGAACGCACGTGAAGTAGCTGGCGCTGATCTCATATCAGCTCCGGAGCACTCATACACTGGTTATACCAAGTACCAGTTCCCTCACTCGTTCGGGAAGACTTGAGTGCCTTTGAGGTTGTTACCCCACCAACTCCCGCAAAAACAAACGGTGTGCCTTGCCATCAAAGTAGCCCCGCTCGGCACTGAACCAGTGCAAGTAGGTACGCATGTCTTCGGCACTGATGTAGCGGTCGCGTTTGGCGGTAGTTTGCATCACACAATACTGAAAAAACTTCTCAATCCAGGCGGCGCTTACTGGGGCGGCTTCGGCAAGTTCGCGCCAATTGCCTGCAATGCGTGGATCGAGCTCCAGCGTGCTTGTCTGCCCAAAAAAGTGTTGCCATAAACGGCGACGCGTACCTTCATCGGGTTTGCTAAAAGTCACCAGTGAGTCAAACCTTCGCTCAAAGGCAGGGTCAATCGCCCCTTTGTGGTTGGTCGCCAAAAAAATCATCCCCTGGTACTCTTCCAGTTTGTAGAGCAAATAAGCCACTTCCTGGTTGGCGTAACGTTCGTTGCTGCTACCCGTGTCGCTGCTGCGTTTGCCAAAAAGGGCATCGCCTTCGTCAAAAAACAAAATCCAGTCGTGTTGTTCGGCAAGGTCAAATACCTGGCGTAGCTTTTTACTGGTTTCGCCCACGTATTTGTCTACGATGCTTGACACATCTATGCGGTACAAGGGTTTGTTTGCGGTTTGCCCCAACAATGCCGCAGTCAGGGTTTTACCCGTACCCGATGGTCCCGCCATCAGCAAACGATAGCCTTTGGCTCCTACTATGCCTGGTTGTTGGCATACTTCGTCGTAGTGGTGCACCCATTTGCGGGCTTGGTTGAGCAAAATCTCCGTTTTTTCGTCCATCACCAGGTCATCCCAGGTTTTGGTGGTGGTCAGCAAGGTTGCCGGAAAACCTGCCCCATATTGGGGTTGCCAAGGGGTGTGGGTCAGTAGTTGGTGTTGGTAACGAGGGCTAAGCTGTAGCACCGTGTCTATAGTAGGTAGGACATCAGTGGCAGACAAGACAAGTACCCCTAAACGACGGAAGGCATTTTGGGGAAGAAAGAGTTGCCAAAATGCCTGATACTCGTCACCTTTAGCCAATAAAAAATGTGCCGTGCCCACGCTTGCCTGTAAATACTTGGTTTGAGGGATTTGTACCAAACCTAATTGATTGACAGCTGACTCGTCGAACCCTGCATCTATAGCCGTATCCAACAATAGGTCCCATATTTCGGGGGCGCTGGCATTGGCTAAAGCTATAGCAATGACAAGGCGTTCGTCGGGGCTAAAAGGCAATAGCCATTCATCTTCAGCCTCTGGCAAAATAGGGCATTGGGGCAAAGTTTGGGACGTGTCAGGCTTAGCCACTTGTTGGCAACGCACTATGAGGTAGCTCACGAGCCACTGTAGCATTGGTGGATATGTTTCGATGTTGATTGAGTGCATGTTTGGATTAATTTTACGTTCTTTAGTCTTTGTATTTAGCTATCTCAATTATTGCTTTTATGTAGCCATTATCAGCAGATTTTTTCATCCAATATTTCTCTAGCTTAGGGCTAACCTCAGTACCTTTACCTTCACGGTAATACAATGCTAGTTGATATTGAGCCATCGAATTACCTTGCTTTGCTGCTTTACTACACCAGATAAAAGCCTGGTCATAGTTTTTAAAATCTACGGCATAAGTATATACCAATAGCATCTGGGCATTAATCACCCCTTGTTTGGCACTTTTTTTAAAATAGTACAGGGCTTGTTTTTTATCTATTGGCAGGCCATTACCTTCATAATACATCATACCTAAGTTGAACTGGGCAAAACGATTCCGAGCTTCTGCTTTTTTATACCATTGAAATGCTTTTTCATAACTTTTGTTAGTACCTTCCCCTAATGAATACATTGTTCCTAATGTCGTTTGTGCTACGGCATGTCCTTGTAAAGCACTTTTTTCAAACCAAGGCAGCGCCCTTTCATATGCATAAGCACATCTGTATAATTCAGCGAGTTTATATTGCATTTCGGGGTTCCCATTTGCAGCTTTTTGCCTAAAAACTGTCCAAACATTTTTAGGTATATCTTCCCAACTGTCCAAAAGTGCATAAGCAGGAGAGTTAACCGACTTAAGGCTTTTTATATACAAGTCAAAAGCCTTGTTCAAATCTTGGGTGACACCTTGCCCTTGTTCATAAAGGGTAGCTAAATAGAATTGACATTGCGTTTTCCCTTCTTTCGCCTTTTGTTTATGCCATTGTAAAGCTTTTAATGTATCACCTTTTGCTAACCAGACTTTCCATTTTAGTTGTCCATTTTTTAAGCTTTTATCAAACCAGTATTGAGCTTGTTTTTTGTGTTGTGTTACACCTAACCCACGATAATACATTAGCCCAAGGTAATACTGTCCGATAAAGTCATCGCTATGGGCGGCTTGTCTAAACCAGTGCAAAGCTTTTTTGTATTTGTGTTGCTCATAATACCACAAGCCCAATCCCACCATTGATTTATGAAAGCCTTGTTTGCTGCTTTGCTTATACCAGTACCGCGCTTTTTTTAAGTTCTGTTTTACTTTATCTCCTCGTTTGTAAGCTTTGGCAAGATAGTATTGATCACTAGCGTCTCCTGTTTGAGCTCCTTTCTCAAAGCGAGAGGTTTGCCCTATAGATGGAGTGTTAAAAAAAACTGAGAAGAAAATTATTGACATATATAAAATTGCTGCTTTGTTCATTTTATGCTAATTGGCTTTTGATATTCGTTCAAATATATCTGAGGCTTCTTTTAAGACGGCAAACTCTATAGCATGAAGTATAAGTACCGCTTCATGTCGTGAGGCATTTTTGAAATAAAACTCCCCAAAACTCGGTGCATTTTTATTCTGAATAGGAGGGATTAGTTGGAGATAACGTTCTGCCCAAGGAATAGTATCTTTTAAATACTTGCGGTGTCTTTTCTTAAGTTGTTTTGTATAATTATTCAATGCTTTAGCCAAGCTTTGAGCAGAGTAATAATTATTTTTGCTGCTCAAAAATTGTTTTACTGTATATATTCCCTCATCAGTGCTATATGGTAAGAACTTTATAGTTCGCTTGGTGATCTCTCCAATGACATCCATTGTCTCTTTTTTTAAATACTCAGCCAACATTATTTTATGTAATCCAGCTTTGGTATTTCCTTGCTCTTTTACCTTGATCTTTAAATTCATTAAGTCTTGATCTGCTTTTTGTTTAGCCAAAATCATTGGATACATCATCACTTGGTGAATTTGTTCATACTTGAGGTTTTTAAAATACTTTTGTGTTGCTTTTTTATGGGGGCTACATGCTATACACAATACAGGTATTAGATATAATAAATAAGCTTTCTTCATTTTGTTAAATATTTATTTTACTCTTTTAAAATTTGATGTTGTATTTCCAATGCTTCTTTTGTAATACCTAATTGTAAAGTACTCAATATTACTATAGCCTCTTCCAGGCTTACTCCTTTAAAATAAAAGGTGGCAAAGCTGGGTGGTCTTTCTTGCTGTGTCTTAGGCAATGTTTTTATATAGCGTCTGTTCCAAGAGGCAGTATCTTTGAGGTGCTGTGGAAAGTGCTCGGTCAAAAGCTTGGAATATTTATTTAATGTTTTTGCCAACCATTTAGCTGACAGATAGTTTTGTGGAGAATTGATAAACTCTTTAGTACTTGTGTGTTCTTGATAAATTTTCCCTAAACCCAATGCCCATTTTACTTTGGTCAAATCGCTTATTATAGTATTAAGTTTACGACCTAAATAAGCATTGTCACTTAGTTGGGCATTTCTAACTTTATTATATCCACCATGAGTTTTAATGTATTTGCCAAAGGTCTCTAGTGATAAATCAAAATACCTTAATTTTTGAACTACAGATTTCTCTATTATTTGGTTTAAATGCTGGTACTTTTGTTTTTGTAGTGTTTTGTTTTTGATTGATAAACAGCTTTGCATGCCTATATTAAGGCAAATCAAAGCAGGTAAAGCATACTTTCTCATTATTTCTTTTGTTGGTTTAGTTGTCCTACATCTACCATTTCGCTATTTGCCCCTGGTCTGTAGTAATTAGTTAGTTCACTGTTATCATCGTAATACTTTCCGTCTGTTGTTCTTAATCTTACAAAATACCCTAAATGCCTTTTAGATTGCTTATACATAGGTTTTTGGATAAGTGTGTTTATGACACCTGTATAAGAATATAACTCATGACCCAAGGAAGGCAATTGATATTTATTCAATAATTGGTTAAAACTAGCATTAATCGCCTTTTTTTCATTCTCTTGTTTGTGCCTGCTTAGTTGCTCTGTCAAGTTACCCACCACATCCATAATCATCTCATCCAGCCCTCGTTTCAACCCCAAGAGTTCGCGGGCGTTATCGCCTAGTTGCTTGCTTTTGCCATCAGCAGACTGCAAATGTTTGAGTCCTCGTGCTACCCCATCGGCTAGTTTAAGGGCGTCCAATTGTTTTTTTGACTTGAGTACCGTGTCCAATGCCTTATAAAACTTTTTTACCACCCCCAAAGTAAGTTTCAACTTGCCTCCTTCAAAGGCAATGCCCGCATATTTGGCAAATGTTTTCATGTCAAAACTACCTCTGACTGTACCTTTCATTCCACCTATTACATGAAACTGTCCATTGCCCGTAATAGATACTCCCCAGTTTTTCAAAAAACTATTTTCTTCCTGATATTCATTTTCAGGATCAACCTTTTTCTTGTCCATGGGATTGCTCTTAGTTTTCCTTTCCTTTTGGTTATGGCGTTGCATATCGGCCACAAGCCTTTGCTTTTCTTCTTCGTTTATCTGTTTAGTGTACGTTTGTTGTTTTGCCAGTACTTGTTGTTGGTATCTGCGGGCGTGTTTGCGGCGTAATTTGTTAAAGGTAGAACCAAACGCTAAAGCAGCTTTCGAGGCTCCCGGCATTGCTGTCAGTCGGTTGCCACCTTCTACCGCTTTCAGGTGAAAATCGCGGCAAATTTGGGCAAGTATTTGTTTATCACTGGCAGACATTTTGGCTTTGCCCATTTCTACCCTATAGTGAGCGAACACCCGATGTACCAGCGCCACTCCCTGGTATTTACTCATCAGGGTCTCAAGGTTGGGCTTTTTTATTTCAGTCACTGTTTCTGTTGTTTGGACTTTTGCCCTGGCTTGCGCTTGTCGTTCATTATATTGTTTCACTATCTCCTCCCTTTCGGCTTTACGGGCGGCTACTTGTTCGGGGTCGCGTTTTTCTTTGAGCGCTTCATCTATACGCAAAGGCATTTGATCGTGAGTAAATTGTGGCATCTCATGTTGCTGCTGCAAGTCGTGCTCTGGTTCGGCATGTGTTGGCATGTGGGTTAGTTTTAGTTTATAAAAATTTTCCGAGCGCAATACTACACTTAGGGGGTGCCGAAAGTCAAAAAAACCACGTTAAAATGCGTTAAACGGATTTAATCGATTGCAATAATACCATTTACAATATTAAAAATACAATTTAACGACTTCACCCTATTCAACTCCTTCTCTCAAATCACTGTTTAGAGCCTTTCAGGATGCTTTTTAATCTTTTCACAAATAAAATTGTATTTTTATTTGATTTGTTATGACTATAAAAACCGTTTATTTCCTTTTAACGGACTTTAACGCCCAAGTTTTGCCTTTCGCTTGCCTTTCTCCCTAACCTTGCATCGTCAATTAATTACAAACGGTTGGCAATGACAAGCGACTTTGCCCAACCATAAAGCAATAGAACCATCTAAACTATAATACAAATGATAACTCCTATACTACGACTATTACAAAGCACCTTGACCGAGCACCTGGCAAGTCAGTTTTCGCAAAACTCATTTACTGCTTTTAGTGTGGTAGTAGACAAACTCGTGAGCCGCGATGGAAAGTCTACCCTCGACCCGGCGCTCAACCAAGTAGTCATTACCCTGCTCGATGTTCAGGAAGAACGCACCGTGCAACGCAGCCGTACCAGCCACCCTGGGGCACCTTATCATCTCAATTTGACGCTACTGTTATCAGTGCACGAAAAAGAAGAACAACGCGACCAACAAGATTACCTTAAGGGGATGGAATACCTTGATGCGGTGTTGGGCTTTTTTCAACAATACCCTACGTTTACTCCCTTGACTCACCCCAACTTGCCGGGTAGTGTGGAGTACCTTCAGTTTGAGCTTGCCAACGAGAACCTGCGCGAAAACAGCTACATCTGGACAATGACCGGAGCCAAACACGCGCCTTCGGTGCTCTATAAAGTGCGTAGTGTAAGCGTGGGCAGCCCCTTAGTTCATCACCCACAGTCGATGATGCATAGTTTTTAGTTTACCAGCAAGCAATTAAACCATTGTCGACTACACCACAACATTGAGCGAATAAGGCTTTAAGAATACAGGATACACGGTGCCTTGCCGCATTTCAATTGTTTATACAGCGATTAAATTTGTTTCCCATAATGGCAAGGTGCTGTTTTTTAGTAAGTCAAGAGTTGAGAGTCGGTAGTCGGGAGCTACCATAGGCTACCAACTATGGATTAATAATAAAATCAAACTCTAAACCCAACTCAGGGTAGTTCAAGTCATCTACCGACTACTGACTACCAACTATCAACTAAAAAAATGAAAACATTCACCCTATTTTGCATGCTCCTCTGGGGCCTTGCCCAGCCCTCCTATGCCCAAACCCAACTTCGGGGGCAGGGTACCAGCTTTGCCATTAGCACGCTGACTGCTGCGACTGCTTATATAGAAGAAAGTACCTCTGCGGTAGACGATAGCCGCCCAAATCCCGATCCAGTATTCATTGTTCCCGCCGACCCGGTAGATGCCTGCAACAGTGGCAAATCGGTAGTACTTTCGCCCATCATCATCAGCGAGCAAAGTGTGGGGTCGTTTGCCATTGGCAAGGGAACCTTAGTGCTTGCCTTTGATCACCCCGATTTTGTGGTAAGCAAGCTGCCCAAGGTAACTATCACAGGTGCCCCAGGCGATTTTCTTGCCCCAACAGTGTCACTCAATTCGGGCAAACTCTATATAAGCTACCATTTTGTGGGTGCCACCAAGGTAGCAGGCATTGTACTAAGTGGGCTGGAGGTGAGGTCAAAAAGTAAAAATAAAGGCACAGTAGCTCAACTAAAGCCCGTAAGTGGTTATGCCCATTTCGAGGGATTGTACCCCGATGAGGTATTTGCCACCGTGCGAGGCATCAATACAACTAGCAGCAACGCACTCAATGCCCCCACAAATATTAGTGGCGTTGGGGTGGTATGCACCGGGGGCAACGGCTTTGTGTATACTGCCGACCCGGTGCCCGATGTGACAGGTTATTTATGGACGTTGCCTGCGGGTTTTCTTGCCAGCAATGATCCGCATGCGGTACAGGTATCAGCACACGAGTATTACACTGCCGACAATACCATCACCTTGGATGTGGCAACTTCGGCAAGCCTGGGAAACAAGCTGCTCCAGGTCAAAAGCGTGAATGATTGTGCACTGAGCAGCACCAGTCGAAGCAAAGCCATTCGGGTGGCAGCTCCGCCCAATCCCAAGGTAAGTTTACCCGCTACTAGTTTTCCCGACGATGATTTTTCGCCCGTAAACATCACCGTGACTAACAGCCCGGCGGGGGGAGTGGGTGTGCTTCGGGGTGATGGAGTAGTAGGCAACAAACTCTATCCGGGGCTGCTTTTTCCGGGCAGGAGCTACAAGGTGTATTATGACTACACTATTAACAATTGCACAGTAACGGTAAGTGCTACGTTCAGCGTGTACGATGCCGATGCAGTGGTATTGGGGCTTGCCACAAGTTATTGCAGCAATGTAGCGGCTTCTCAAACCGTCACCATTGCCAACCTGAGCTCGCCATCAGGGGCAAGACTTTATAGTCCTACAAATGCAGTGATTCCACTCAATCTCCAACTAATTAGTGGCGGCAAAGATTACCGCTATACTTTTAGTAGCCAAGACTTGTATAAACGCTACGGTGCTGGAGCTTACCGTTTCGAGGTAACCCAAGTGGGGGCAAGTGTACCCATCAAAGTTGCATTTCAAATTACCACCCCACCCGCTCAAAGCATTACCGGAGGCAATGCGGGCACCCAGGTATGTGGCGATGGCAGTACCATTTATAATTATGTGTCTACCGTTCCCGCCACCACCGACGAGTTTGAATGGTCGGCACCCGCAGGGGGAGTTACTTTTGTAGGGGGGATTAATCGTCAGGCAAGCGTAGCGGTGGTGTGGGAGAAAGGAAGTGTAGCAGGAACGAGCAAAATCCTGCGTCTTGCCCAAACCCGTAATGGCTGCACTACCATTACTGACTATGCAGTGAAAGTTTTTGCCCTGCCCACACCCAGTATTGTAGGAGATTTGACCCCTTGCGCTGGTGAAACGGTGACGTATGCCCTTGGTAATAGCAGCAGTAGTGCAAGTGGCAGCACCTACGCTTGGCAGGTAGAAAATGGGCAAATTGTGGGGGCAAGCAATCAAGCTCAGATCACTATCAAGTGGGGCAATACCAGCGGCAACCTCAAAGTGACCCAAAGCCTAAATGGTTGCACCAAAAGTGCTGAAATTACTACTACTATCGAAGCATTGCCCATGCTCAGTATTGTAGGATTCAATGCCTCCCGAAGTTATTGCGCGGGAGATGGCACCCCAGTGAAACTCACCCCTGTATTTGGCGGCAACTCAAGCCCTCCCGCTGACTACTT
>NZ_CANLRP010000130.1 GCF_947493425.1 uncultured Microscilla sp.
CCTCTATCCGTTAACGTGAACCATTAGGTTGTGCGTTGGGTGAGAATCCCCTCTGCTTTAGCTTGGGGAGCAGTCAAAATGTTTATCAATACAAATCAAATTAAACATGGCTTTAATAAAATCAGCGCGAGGGTTTACTCCTCAGTATGGTGATAACTGTTTTTTGGCAGAAAACGCCACCTTGGTAGGAAACATCATTGCAGGAGATGATTGCACCTTTTGGTTTAATTGTGTAGTGAGGGGTGATGTAAGTGCCATACGTATGGGTAACCAGGTAAATGTGCAAGATGGAGCAGTGGTGCATGCCACTTATCAGCGTAGTGAAACGATTATTGGCAACAATGTATCTATTGCTCATAATGCTATAGTGCATGGTTGTACCATCGAAGACAATGTATTGATTGGCATGGGAGCCATTGTAATGGATGGAGCAGTTATTAAGTCTGGGTCTATTATTGGAGCAGGGGCGATCGTATTACAAAACACAGTGGTGGAGTCTGGTACTGTGTGGGCTGGCAACCCAGCAAAATTAATCAAAGAAGCGAAAGATCTTACTAATGAGATTACACGAATTGCTTCAGCTTATCCCAAATATGCCAGTTGGTTTATGGAAGGTGCCCACGCTGGTAATGATGAATAACAAAATGCATTGATGCACAAAAGCCCCTATTATACTTATGGACTTTTTGTCCAGAGGTTGTAAGGGCTTTTGGGTAATTTGTGTTTATATACTTGTGGGCTTTTTGTCCATAAGTACTAATAAGCAGCCCCAATCCTTTTAATTATTTGTGAGTTGATAAATTGATATAATCTTAAAGGTTTCATTGTTCGCCAGTTATCTATTTCAAGTGAGCCCCCAAAGTTGATGTAGTAATCTATATTGTATTGTTTCCATTGATCCATTACAAAGTCGCGAAAGTTGAATGCGGCTATCCAGCCTTCTTCTATATCTTCAAACCACTCTTCATAATAACAGTCATCAGAGCCATGAAAATTGAGCACATTCTCGCCTACCAGTAAAAATTGATTAATTCCATGTCCAGTAAGGTTGTCAATTACACACCTTTTTAAATGCATAACATCATTATGTAGCGTGTCATTCCATTCGCCAAAAAGTTCTATAATCGTATAACGCCTATTATAATCTACAAAAAGTATCTTTACATATAGCGTCTCAGAACCTATCCAATCCCAAAGAGGGTGAATGTAGTATCCATAAATATCATTGGTATAATGCTGAACATTATACTCTCGTCCGAAAAAAGGAGAACGCATATCTCTGCAAGCCTGATAAGCACTCTCCCAATTGTAAAAAGGTTCTATTGTGTGCATGTTTCTGTAATGTTGTTGGCAAAAGCACTCATAAACTTGTAATGCTTTTATATCTATAAAAATACGAAATAATCAGGGGTTTACAAATGATCCAGGTCAGAGTGAAGGAATGTATTTCAGGAATGCATGTAATAAAAAAGCAGCTTTGAAGTTAGACCCAAAACTGCTTTTTTATTTTAAATAAATTTATTTCTATGCTATACAAGTGATTAGTTTTCGTATAACCCAAAACCTATTCCTGTACTTAATGTATGATAATCTTGGGTACCAGTAGCGTAGTCAACAAAGAAACTAAATACCCCTAGCTTAAGGCGTACCCCTAGATTAAAACTTACTTGTCTAAAGCTATGAGTTACGGTATAGGGATCAGTGATTTCGGCAATGACAGTATTTCCAAAAGTGAGGCTGTTAGGATCATTGTCTTGTATTGTAATGGGGTAGTTGCCTAAAATTTCAAACCTGGTAGAAGAAGTTTGGAACCACAAACCTCCATAAAATGTGATGATGGGAAACTTTCGTGAAAACAATAAGCCAGCATGAAATGCATCAACTGTAAAATTAATTTGTTGGTTGGTAAAGTTGCTGTAGTCTGGTTTGGCACTAACACCTTGTAATACCAATGTAGTGTCAGTGGGAGTAAGTGCTGTGTTAGACTTGATATTGGCATGGCTAAAACCCATAGCCAGTGAAAACTTAACTGGCCAAAGGTTAAAACCTGGAATCCATTGTTGAAAATCATGCTTAAGTCCCACTCCCCATAATCCTATCTTAGTTTTGCCCTCAGAGTTATCTAGTATATCTTGGTTATTGTCAAATGCTAATGGGGGAGCAAAACGGATGGATAGTTCTGTGCCCCATAATAAACCTAAATTAAATTGAACGGCTGGTACAGGGGCAAAATTAAAGCCTACACCGTCAGGCAAGGTAAGCAAAGCGGGTGAGCCGTTAACAGTGTCTACACCTTGAGGGAAATACCTAACAGTGCTGCCTTGGTTTGAACTTAATAATCCGGCAGTAATGGATGACTCAGGGTCAAACAAAAAAGAGTTACTGAGTTCTAAAGCATTCAAGTCTAGTGTTTGATCCTGTTCAGGGGTAAAAGTGGCTGAAGTCACAATCCTTACATCAAACCTTCCAACACGCATAGGTTCTGCTACATTATGCCAACCATGATTCATAGCCGTACCAGCTGCTTTACTCACAGGTTTATAGTAGCCATCCATTAATTTGTTGAAATCAGATTGTGTTGTGTTCAATATCTGGACTAAATCAGTTTGGGCATAAACAATGCTTTCAGAAAAAAACATCCAACAGCTAAGAAATACTATTGCTGCTTTTTGCCAGATAGATAGGTAATAAGTTTTCATAAACATTTTTGATTTAGTTAGTAATCGATCTGATGTACTTAGGTTTATTGTTTTTTGTAATTGTCTACTGCCTTTCTAACGCTGCCAAATTGTGTAAGTAATTTTTCAGCCTCATTATATTCTATTTGTAGCTCATCCATTACCATACGTGTGCCTCGGTCTACCAGCTTAGTGTTGGATAGTTGCATGTCTACCATCTTATTTCCTTTTACTTTGCCAAGTTGAATCATCACCGAAGTCGAGATCATATTTAGTACCAGTTTTTGAGCTGTCCCTGCTTTCATTCGGGTGCTTCCTGTTACAAACTCAGGTCCCACTATTACTTCTATAGCAACTTCTACTGCCTTTGCCAGTGCACTATTTTTATTACAGGTAATACATCCAGTAAATATTCCATTTTTTCGAGCATCACTTACTCCGCCTACTACATAAGGAGTGCGCCCTGAAGCAGCAATACCAATCACTGTATCTTTGTCATTGATATTGTGCTTTTTTAAATCTTGCCAGGCTTGATCTATATCATCTTCTGCAAACTCTACTGCTTTTCGAATGGCAGTATCCCCACCTGCAATTAAACCAGTAACCCATTCATGGGGTACTCCAAAAGTGGGGGGGCACTCTGACGCATCTACAATACCTAACCTGCCACTGGTACCTGCACCTATATAAAACAGACGTCCCCTTTGTTGCATTCTTTTTACAATGCCCATTACCAATATTTCAATGTTGGGTATACAAGGCTTTATGGCTAAAGGCACTGTTTGATCTTCATGATTAATATTGGTGAGTAATTCACTGATTGACATCTGTTCTAGGTGTTCATAGTTAGATGAAGACTCAGTAGTAGATTTTGATTCGTTTGTCATGACAAGGGTATTTAAATGTTTAGAGTTGTTCTTCGTGGTAAAGGGTCAGTCCAGCAATAGGTGTTTCTAGTACATTACCTACATGTATCTTTTTGTCATTGGCTACTTGTCGCAATATATTGCTAAAATAAAATGCAATTGAGCCTACAAAATGTACACGGTGTTGTTGTGCATCTTTAAGAGTAAGCACATGCTTGTCGAAAAAAACAGCAAAGCAATCATAAATCAATTTGTATATTGTGGGCTGTTTTTGGTAATCAAACAAAAACTTAGTAAAAGATGCAACATAGCGGTTGGGGTAGGGCTTGTGGTAGAGGTTTTCTAGTACTTTGTCTCGAGTAACTTTAGGGTACCTTTTGGCAAATTTTTGGGTGAGCTCAATAGGAAGTGTGCCATACAAAAAGTGAGTAAGTAGTATCTTTCCCAGGTGATAACCACTACCTTCGTCCCCTAGTAAGTAGCCTAGGTTGATCGCTTGTTGGCTAATTTGAGCACCATCATATAAACTAGCATTTGATCCTGTGCCCAAAATACAAGCAATGCCTGCTTGGTGTCCACATAATGCCCTGGCGGCGGCCAGCATATCGTGATACACTGAAATAGAACTTTTTGGAAACAGAGAAGATAATACTTCTTGAGCAATAACGCAATTTGTTTTTGTAGAACAACCTGCACCATAAAAGTGTACTTGCCTGATGGTGGCAGGTAGCTTTGGTAAAACTTGGTGCCGGACACTATTTATAAAATCGCCAGAGTCATAGTTGGGGTTAAACCCCTTACTTTGCATTTGGCTTATTTTTTTGTCAGTATCAATTACCCGCCAGTCGGTTTTTGTAGAACCACTATCAGCTATTAAAATCATAGGGCTATTAAATAGATATATCAATTGAATACAAATATTTTGTATAGAATGTGTACAATCAATATTTGTCTTATGTGTTTTTTAAAACAGTTTTTATTACTTTAACTTTCACAAAGCTTTTTAGCTTTATTGTTTTGGTAATATCTGCAAGATAGAAATTAATACATAAAGAGAATATATAGAATAGTTCTTGTATTATACTTAAACAAAAATGGTTTTGGGGACAGGTTTTGACTAATTGCCTGAATACCAACATTAATCAATCCTGTAAATCCTAAAATCACTTTAATCTTAGTATAAATTGACCTTTCTTGCATATACCTAAGTACTTGAAAAAGATTAAATTCGAAAAAATAAATTCTCATGATAGAACAAGGTACGCTGGAGCTTCCTAAAGATGGTATTGCTGGCTTGCGTCAAAACTGGCGAATAGACCTTTTTGCTGGTTTATTGGTGTTTATGCTCACCCTTCCTTTATGTTTGAGTACTGCTTTTGCCAGTAACTTTCCTGTTTGGTCAGGCATCATATCGGCTTTAGTAGCTGGAGGCATTGTCACTTTTTTGAGCGGCTCACCACTTACTATCAAAGGACCTACCATTGGTTTTGCTGCAGTGCTTGCTTATGGAGTGCAAAATCTGGGGAGTGGTTATTTTATCACAGGTTATAAATATACATTGGTGGCCATTATTATGGCAGGAAGCCTGCAGGTTCTTTTGGGTTTGTTACGTATTGGCAACTGGCGCAGCATTATTCCCGATTCATTGGTATACGGGCTTATGGGGGGCATAGGTATTACTATACTTGGGCGTCAGCTTTATTTTTTGCTAGGAGCCACCCCTCACGTTTCAAGTGAATCTATGGTATGGATGAAATTACCTAACTTATTACCCACAGACTTTGCAAGCCCTTTTTGGAGCTTTATGGGAGGGTGGGTAGACACTTACCATGATACAGCTATTACTATTAACCCAAATATAGCTTTCATAGGCATTACCAGCTTGTGTTTAATGTTTATTTTTTCGTCTATCAAATACCCTAAAATACTACCATCTGCCGTAGTAGTTTTATTGTTTGGTTTGATAGCTACTTTCTACTTTAGCTTACATACCAAAGATACAGCACATCTTATCGCGCGCACAAGCTATGCTCAGG
The DNA here is from genome assembly GCF_947493425.1 of uncultured Microscilla sp. Lineage (GTDB taxonomy): Bacteria > Bacteroidota > Bacteroidia > Cytophagales > Microscillaceae > Microscilla. Next base: position 5,581 of record NZ_CANLRP010000130.1, read on the forward strand.
CTTTGTTTGTATTTCCTGATTTTTCAAAGTTTTATATTTTGAAAACGCTCGAAGTTACTTTCATTATTTTAGCAATTAGTACCCTTGAAACAGCGGTCAATGTAAAAACAATTGATGCTGTAGACTTGTATCGCCGTCGATCTAAACTCAATAGAGAGGTATTGGCTATAGGCATAGGCAATATGATCAGTGGATTTTTGGGAGGGTTGCCCTTGATAGCTACCATGGACGAAAGCTCAAAGAATGTAAATAATGGAGCAAAAACGCGTTGGGCTAACTTTTTTCAAAGTTTATTTTTACTTGTATTTGTTTTGTTGGTTTTTCCAGTGTTCAAGTATATTCCAAAAGCGGCACTTTCTGCCATTGTTATTTATGCGGTGTATCGCCTCAACTCTCCTCAACTCATCAAGGACTTAAAACAAGTAGGCAAAGAGCAATTGTTGATCTATATAGTAACCTTGATAGCTACTGTATTTTTAGGCGTGCTATGGGGAGTATTAGTAGGCATTGTCACTACTTTAGTTTCTTATAAGCTATTGGGTGCTTCTTTTTCCTCATTGTTTCGCATTAAAGTAACTACTACTCAAAAGAAAAGAAAGATTCGTATTTTTATTGAAAATGCTGCATTAGCTTCTAATTACCCAAGTTTACGCAAGCATTTACGTGATGTACCTGAGGGACATTATTTAATTATCGACTTCTCCAAATCTAAGGTGATTGACTATGGTTTTATGGAAAATATCTATTTTTTCGCTTATTCCTATAGTGTTCAAAACGGCAAAATAGAACTGAATGGTTTGGAACAACATAAGGCGGTGTCGGCACATCCATTGGCTACCCGAAAACTCATAAAACGCAAAGCAGTAGATAAAAGCAAAAAAATACACTTGGTGGAAAAAGGGTTATTAGATGAACGCCAGCTTGATGTACAAGGGGTGGCCGCCATTAATAATGCACGTTTTAAACCTAATATTACTTTTGATGGAGTAAAACTACAGGGGTTTCACTTTGCCCTAGGGTATGAAATAAAGTACAGTGAAAATACATTTGCCAAGTTTTTTGGTGTAACTCGTATTGAGTTTTCAGATATATTCTTGTCCAAGGGTATTCGTATGAGCGAGCAAAGCCATAAAATGTCGGTATTGCTGGTGTATGGGGTAGAGGCTTATATACCTGACTTTACACTTGGGCGAGAGCACTTATTAGCAAAGCTTATTCAAAGTGTGGGCTATGGCGATATAGACTTTGACGATTACCCTGGGTTTTCGGAAGCCTACTTGCTCAAAGGTGAAAAAGAAGAAGAAATTAGGGCACTGTTTTCCCGTGAATTAATTGATTTTTTGGAAAAAAACCAAGGTTTTAATATCGAAAGCCGTAATAATAATATATTGATTTATAAGGAAAAGGCTTTGATGAATAGGGTAGAAATGGAAGATGCTGTTGAGTTTACTGAAAACTTCTTGTCTATTATTTATAATGCCAACAAGCAAAACAATGAAGTAGCTATATAGAATAGGCTGGTATTGTTGGGTACTATCGGAGAATGTTGTATTTTTGAATAGGTACTTGTGTTGGGTGCTTAGTCAAAACCAATGTGAGACTATTATCTGGTAATTTGAAATATCCTTTCTCCTTGTTTTCAAATCACGCAAAATATTCGATGGGCGAATTTTAAACAAGCGCTTATTTTTATAAAAGAATCTACTCCATCAACACTTATTTAAACATTATGGCAAACTTATTATTACCAAGCGATATAAGCTGGCTTACTATAAAACATCATTCTTTAGAAGATATTCTTCAGACGCTTCAACTAACCGATCCAATGCCACTATCTTGGAATACAGGCGTTTGTACAATTCTATCTGATTATTGGGATACACGTCAAACCCCTGATAGTACACTTACCCGTGTGTATGTTAGTGCCCCCCTTGATGGGTGGGTTTTTGTCTTTGGTGACGGTATCTTTGTCAAAGATATAGAAAACCCTATCATTGCTCCCAAGGATCGGTCTGGTATTATTCAATCATTGGCTCAGCAACTTAGCACAGTATATGGTTCTATAGCTTATTTTACATCACAACCTCGTCGCGATTGGTTTGAGTGGATGTGGTTACAAAAGGGAGAAGTTAAACGATACTTTGAGTGGAATGATGGAGAACTACAAGTACAAGGATCCCCCATTTTAGACAATGAAACAACACTTATAGAACAAGCTACCGCCAACGATTCGGTATATTGGGAGGACGTGGTGTTTGAGGTTTTAGAGAAAGTTTGTATAAACCCTGAGACGGTTAATCAAAGAGTAACAAAGGGTGTGCTTGCTACAACATCTTATGGTAAAAAAGTGGGGGTACCCCCACAACCCGTACTTGACTTATAGTCAATAAAAAAGGTGAGCCAATGCTCACCTTTTTTGGTATTTATACCTATTGGTTTTCTTCTATAAAATTTATCAAGTCAGCCATTTTCTTAAAAACATAGATGTTTTCTGGAATGTCTAAAGGTTGGGCTACTACTTGCGAACCACTTAATAAAATGGTTTTATCTGCAAAGTTACTAGCCAGCTTGTCAATGTATTTTTGTACATCTTTACGAACGGGGTAAGAAGTAAAGATACTGACCATATAATCTGGCTGATAGTGTGCTGATGTTGTTATTAGATCATCGTAAGGTAAACTAGTACCCAAATAAATTACTCTTTGGCTACGTACCCTCACCAAATAATTTGCAAATAATAACCCCAATTCATGGTTTTCATTATTGGGTAAAAACATCAAGTACTTCTTTGCATTTTTGTCAGTACTATTGATTTGTCCATCAATTGCTACAATGGTTTTTTGTCTAATCAAGTTAGAAATAAAGTGCTCTTGAGCAACATTGATAGAGCCTGCTTGCCAGAGTGCTCCTATTTTTACTAAAAATGGGTAAATAATGTTGACCACTGTTTTTTCAAAACCAGCCTGAAGAGTACTTGTGGCAATGATTTTTTCGAAGCGCTCTTCGTCCATATCTATCATTGCTAGTGTAAGCCCCTGTATTTGGTCTGTATAACGATCGCTTTTTTGAGTAATAGATAAAACCTCCTCTTTAATCTCATCTTTCTGCATTTTGGCAATGGTCGATATTTTAAAACCATGCTCTTTTAGCAGTGAGACATTCAGAATAAGCTTTAAATCATTGTCGTTATAATAACGAATATTGGTATCAGTTCGTTTGGGTTCTACCAGTTTATAGCGCTGCTCCCATATACGTAGTGTATGCGCTTTTATACCTGATAAATGTTCAAGATCTTTTATTGAATAATGAATCATGCTGTTATTGTATCTTCTGTGAAATTCAAATGATAAAATGGTCAGATACACATAAATATGATGCGTGATCTGATGCCTCAAGGTTAGAATAGGAGGCAGGTGTGCTTATTCCATAAAAAGAGATGAACTATAAAAAGATGAAGTTCTTGATAGGACAACAATAAAGCTAGGGAAGTGTTTAAAAATTGCTTAATTTTTTTGGCAGTTCTTGCAAATTCCCTGCATCAAAATATTTACTTCATTGGCTTTATAACCCTTGGGTAGGCTAATTTGTGGAATCTTAATTTCCTCCAAACAAGTAGTGAGCCCACAGCTTACACACTTAAAATGAATATGTTCGTGATTATGGTCTGTATCTTGGCACTCATCACTACAAAGCGCATAGCGGGGTGTACCACTGTCATCCAGTACTTTATGAATAATCCCTTTATCTACAAAAGTACGTAAAGTCCTGTAAACGGTTACTCGATCGTGTTCCTCTGATATTTCTTTTTCAATCTCTGCGTTTGACAAAGCATAGCCTGAATCTAAAAACAATCCTAGAATCTCACTTCTCGAATGTGTACTTCTTAGCTCGTTACTTTTTAATATACCTCTAATAACCTCTTTCATAGCAAAATCAAGTCTATTGTTTTTAGTTAAAGTTACAAACTCTTACCTAAGTACGCAAAATATTTAACTGCTGGTTCACTTTTTTTACTCACTACACTCCTCTGGGGTATACTTTACCATTTGTTTGCTTTTGATTCTTATATTTGAAATATTCAATTTAATTAATGTTTATCGTTTTTTATTGTATAGTTCTTTTTTAAGCTTTTTTTTTGTAAAATATATCGAATTTATTGTTTGATAGTTTATATTTGAACGTGTTTTTTTAGTTTATATGTTTTTTTATTCTTTTAATGGTTTTGTTTGCATTCAATATTTATTATAATTGTTGTGTATAAATTACTGACATTTATTAAATAAATACATTTGTAATTTGATAATAGAGAATATTATTACCCAGTTCAATATTACAAGACTTAAAAAGATTATCAGAGATGAAAGAAACATTGTTTACCGTCCATAACCTGTGGATGATGATTGCCACTATTTTGGTGTTTATCATGCACCTTGGTTTTGCCACTCTCGAATCGGGTCTCACCCAATCCAAAAATACAGTCAATATTTTATTTAAGAATGTATTGATCATAGCCATTGGTTTGCTTACCTATACCCTCATCGGTTTTAACCTTATGTATCCAGGAGAAGCTTTTTCAGGAATGTTTTTTGGGTTTAATGGTTTAGGGGTAGCGTTGCCCACAGGGGGCGACACAGCTCAATATGGAGCAGGTCATTACACTTATTGGACAGACTTTATTTTTCAGGCAATGTTTGCTGCCACTTGTATTACTATAGTGTCAGGAGCAGTTGCCGAACGAATCAAACTAGAAGCTTTTCTTTTGTTTGCTGTATTTTTTGTGGCTATCATATACCCTATGGTTGGTATGTGGAAATGGGGAGGAGGATTTCTCGAAACATTGGGCACCGATAAAGGGCTTTTTACTGGTCTTTTAGCAACAGCTGAAAAAGGTAAAAATGTAGGTACCCCATTTTATGATTTTGCTGGATCTAGTATTGTCCATTCGGTAGGAGGCTGGGCTGCCTTAGCTGGAGTGTTGTTACTAGGAGCTCGTAAAGGCAAATATATAAATGGTAAGATCAAGGCCATTCCCGGTCATAATATGCCATTGGCAGCAATGGGAGTATTTTTACTGTGGTTTGGCTGGTTTGGTTTCAATGGTGGATCAGTACTTTCAGCAGAAGCTGGCAATGTTTCCAGGGTTTTTGTTACTACCTCGTTGGCGGCAGCGGCTGGAGCGTTGGGAGCATTTTTTACTTCATTTTTTATTCTCAAGACGCACGACCTTACCATGAGCCTCAATGGCATACTAGGAGGGCTGGTAGGCATTACTGCCGGAGCCGATGTAATGTCTGTGTCTGATGCTGTCTTGATTGGGCTTATTTCTGGCATTTTGGTAGTGCTTGCCGTGTTATTCTTTGACCGCAAACGTCTTGACGACCCAGTGGGTGCCATTGCTGTTCATTTGGTTTGTGGGGTGTGGGGCACAATGGCAGTTGCTATATTTGGGGCTAAAGCCGGATGGGGGCAGTTTGTGAGTCAATTGATTGGCGTTAGTGCCATTGGCTTGTTTTCTTTTGGTTCCGCTTACGTTGTTTTTTATATAGTGAAAAAGACCATAGGCATTAGAGTATCGGAAACTGAGGAACTTGAAGGGTTGGATTTACATGAACATGGAATGAGTGCTTACCCTAATTTTACAATGACCACTGCTGCTTCAGTTACATCGCATGAACAACATCAAGTGGTGACTAATGCTCCCCAAACAACAAATCAAACCAAAGATATTGCTTTAATCAAAACCTAAAATATTCCATTGTACTTGTTGCTACTTATATACGTAGTGATTTTTCTGATAAATTCGGAAAGGAGTTTGGCAATGCTGAACTCCTTTTTTGTTAACCTAAACTTAAGGCTTGCAGCACCAGCCATTGTTATTGGAAAGAGGTGTTTATTACCGAATAGTTGATAGTGATTTTTTAAAGTATTGATAATCAGCTGATTAAATTAATTTTTATAATAAATACTTGAGCCCAGCGTTCTGAATGAAATAATGAGTAATATATATCATTAGCCATATTTAGTTACCAATCAAAACCCTCTTATACATAGATTGTAGGCGGGTTTTTTCTGTTTTATCTCTCCTTAGGAATGGTGAGAAATTAAATTACCATTCTTGAGGTAGAGGTTTTGTTTTGAGACGAGGCTATTTTTTGCGCCCATAGCAGCGCTACGGGCAATAAAAATAACGAAGTATCAAGGCGAAAAATCACCCCTCAGAGTGTAAATTTATTTTTGAACAATTCCTTACTAAATACCTGTTCACAAATCTAATATCAGGTTTTATAAGATTTTTTTTTGAAAAATGTAAGTTTTACGCCTTTGGGTATACTTATAAGCAAAACAATGGATTACCAACCTTGGAACAAGTATTCACAAAACTGATCACCGAAAATCAAGGAATTATACATAAGGTTTGCAATATATACTGCAAAAACGAAGGAGACCGTGCCGACCTGTTTCAGGAAATTATATTGCAGTTATGGAAATCTTATGAATCTTTTCAGGGGCGTTCAAAAATAAGTACCTGGATGTACCGAATTGCTTTAAACACTGCCATTACGAGTTTTCGAAAACAGAAGAAAAACAAAGTCCAACAACAACTTTCCATTCAAGAGTTTCAGATTCCTGATGTGCGCCCTGACGAAGATTTTGAAGAAAAACTAGCTACTCTATATCAAGCTATCAGGCAACTCTCCAAGGTAGAGCGTGCTGTAATTATGCTTTATCTCGAAGATAAAAGCTACCAGGAAATGGCTGAAATACTGGGTATCTCAGAGTCAAATGTAGGAGTAAAACTCAACCGGGTTAAAAAGAAACTTAAAAAGATTATTAAGCCAGAATTATATGGAGTTAGATGAACTAAAATCTCTGTGGCAAAACCAACAGCTAGTAGGCAAAGCTCATAGCGAGCAGGACATTCAAGCCATTCTGAAGCAAAAGACAAATCCAATTTTAAAGAGAATTTATGACAAGTTTTTTCTTGAAATGGGTATCTCGTCAATTATTGTAGCTTGTATAACAGGCGCATACATCTATCAGCAAAACTATGCCTTAGCTATGATGTCTATCTTAGTTTCTGGACTCATAGGAAGTGTTTATTGGCTTATTTACAAGCAGGTAAATATTAATTTTAGCCTTGATAGTCTTAAGGTAGCTCTTTCTAAAATGGAACGATTGTTTAACATTTATGACAAGCTCCTCAAATATGTCCGCTATATGTTAGGCATAGGGTTTTGTATTGGCATCACAATAGGTTATTTCATCAATAAAAAACCTTTTGAGTTCAACCTTAAGTTTTTTGTTTTGTTGACCGCCATTGTACCTATAAGCATTGTTTTGTCATATCCTATGAAATGGCTTATTGATTACATGTATGGGCAGCATATCCAAGAGCTAAAAGGGGCTTATTTGGAACTAAATGATTTGGAAAAGTAAGAAAATCAGCCCTTTGTTTACCAATAATAATTTATTAGCACTATGAACATTATTAAAAAAATCAAAGCCTTTTACCAAAGGCACAAAATTACCATGAGCAGTGTGTCGCCAGAGGATGCGGTAGTTATTGCTCAAAATCACCAAGGACGCCTGACAGCCGGACAGTTGGCCCGCAATAGCTCATTAAATTATTTGCAGGCTTCGCTCAAGCTACATTGTCTGAGCCAAAAAGGATACTTTCGTACTGCTTTCACCGATGCAGGAGAGGTATACTTGCTAAGGCAAGGAAAAGGCTCATTAAATCATTTCTCCAAAAAACATCTTCATCTCACAGATGCAGAAGTACTTAGTGCCGCAATAGAGCATAATGGAGAATTAACCCTCACTAGGCTATGTGTAGCCACAGGTAGTAACATAGACATTGCCCGAAAAAAATTAGAAGAATTACATCTAAAAGGTGTATTTGAACTTGAGGTCACCAATAATGGAGTGATTGTATATGTTTTAAATGAGACTGACTGGAGAGAGGATTCAAGCACTAAGAAAATAGGTTAAAATGAAGGTTTTCAGAAAGATAAAAGAGGCGTATAAAAGGCATCAAGAGGCTATGCACAGTATGTCTGACGATGATATATTGACCATTATTAATGATAATAATGGACGTATAACTGCCACTGACTTAGCACGTCAAACGGTACTGACTTATATACAAGCTTCGCTTAAATTACAAAGCCTTTATGACAAAGGCTATCTAAAGATTACTTACAGTAGTACTGGATTGACTCAAATTATGGTGTTAAAAACACAAGTTTTGTCTGTTACAACATCATTATCTAAATTAACCGATGCAAAAGTACTGCAGGTTGCTATACAAGCAGGTGGTAAGATCACCCCAGCAACTTTATGTGTGGTGCTTGAGTGTAGCATCAATGAAGCACGCAAAAAGCTTGATGAGCTTCAAATGAAAGATGTTTTTAATCTTGAAGTAACTGATAGAGGGGCTATTTTATATGTGCTCAACGACATAGATTATCTTCAAGATTCAAAGGTTAGAAAATTGCGTAAATAAAAAATAATATTATTATGTTAAGTTTAGTGGTTTTAAAATTCTTCATCTTGCATCATTGTAAGTAAGTGTGTAAAAATAAAACTTTAAAAAAATAAGTGCATTGTTTGATAGCAGTGGCAAAATAGATGACTTTGTAAGGCTACCAACAAGGTGTGGTTTAGAAGCTGTTTATAGCAACCTCAACCTTTGGACATTTTGGGAGAAAACAAGCCTTCTATTGCTTTGTTGTGATCTTATAGCAACAAAAATAGTGGAGACCTGATCATTTTTCTATTACCCTTTATTTGCCATTAGCTTGAGTATCAACCTTATTTAATGGTATCAACCAAACCAGTAGATAAAGCCCGCCAAAGTATGCCAATAAAACCATTTTTGTATTCCCCTTTTTTTCTAAATTGATACTTTACCTTACCTTTTTTATATCGTTTTTTTGTAAGATTATTGGTGTGTTTGATAATCAGATTGGCAATAAAAGTAATGAACCCACGCTTTCGCTGATGATTTTTCTTACGTAAGACCTGTATCCTTAATTTTCGGTATCCCGCCAGCAATTGACCAGTAGCCAGACTATCTTTAATAGTTACCTGAAACTTTACCTTACGAATTCGCCCTCGTTTTATAAAAATATGGTCATTGGCTGTAATCATCGTGTTAAAAAACTTTGCTTCCATCTCTCCCATTTGCCCCTGGTAGGCACATTTAAACTCTGGAGCTAATAGTGGAATTTTAATGGTAGTTTCTAAAAAACCCCTGCCCATCAAACGAGTGTTTGCCCTGATAGTAGTCATGGTACTTTTGGAGCCTCTTGATCTTAAGTTGGTAACCCTGGCATTAATTTCCGAGAAAAAAACTTGCCCGAAACCTATTCCACCAGGCACTTTTTCGCCATACATCACAAAAGAATTAGCCATTTTGATTGTATCCACTGTCAATAAGAATGGTATTTTCTTTATTTGTTGATTGGGCATGAGTACTTTACGTGGATTGGGAGGCTCACGACGATCGCGAAAAATATCCATAAACATTCGTTTAATATTAACCGACCGTATTTTCACTTGTCCATGGCGAATTAAATGATTGTATGCTATATTGTTAAATTTGATCCGATCAGTGTTGATTTTAAAGCGGTCTTGTTGTACTTGATAGTGGTCTTTAAACTCTTGTTCTGTAAGCGGTGATTTCAGCGTGATTTTATCTAATATTAGGTTTTTCTTGAAAGTAGAGCCACTAATTTGCTTTGCATGGATGTTGTACACCTCATTAGGAGTTTTGGTACGGTAGTTATTTAATTTGAATGATACATCATCTGCAAACAATACTTTTTGAATTGTTGGGTTGTTTCTCAATGCTTTATTTACCCTAAAGTTTCGTATGTCTAAAGATATGCTGTCTGCCTGATGCCGCAAGATTTTATTCTTTTTAATTAATCGTAAATTCACTGATGAATTACGTAATGTAAGCGAATCGATAGAAATAAAAATCGGAATCTGAGCGATGAGTTGCTGTAAGTTTTTGGGTTTTACACCAGCTTTTCTGGGTAAGTTATTATTTTGGTACAAATCTAAGTGTAACTTATTTAGCATCAGTTGCTTCATAGCAAAGCCTTCTCCATCAAAAAGGCGACGAAAATCAATGTGTTTGGCCTGAAAAGTTGCCAGTTCAGCATCAGTACGTAGTGCCCTAAATTGTTTAATACTATCAAACAGCGCCTCAGATACCTTGGGCTTCATGCTTAAATGATTGATTTGCAACGACGAGTCGTTGAGGGCTGCTGCCATATTATGGAAGGAAACCTCGTGGATGTTATCTGGTGTAATAAAACGGTACTGAGACATTTTTACAAATATGTCCTTAGTAAACAACAAGTCTTTTGATTTGCTGCGTACTATCGAGTCTTCATCCAGTGTAAACTGCTGAGCAATTACACTAATATCTTGCGCCAGATGATGACTCTCCCCTATTTTGCCTAACTCCCTCATCTTGAAATTGGCCTGATAAATCAATACTGAGTCTATATGTACTGGAACAGGTGTTCTTTGTAATGCTTCATGGATAGTTTTGCGTACTTTAACCGTATCTTTTGCCTTTAGTTTATTTACATACATATCTATATTTGGGCGATCAAAACTTAAGGTGTTCAAGTCTATTTTGCGCTCAAATATCAGTTTTTCCAAGTCTATTTCACGCGCTCGAATGCTTCTTAGATCAATTGTCCACAAGGGTTTGCGAAACTTTTGTCGTTGGTCAAACTCCTCTTGAGTTATCAAAGGCTGTAAGTGCACATCTTTTATTAAAAGCTGAGAGTCAGTAAACGAGCTTTGCACATTTTTAAGAGAAAACTTATAAACACTGTTTTTCTCTCTAAATTCATAGTCATCCAGTTTTACTACAATATGAGGTGAATAAAAATCATACTGAATAGAATCTTTTACGGATGCTTTACCCAACCTGATTTGTGGAATCATACAATTAAATTGTTTGACCTGATGAGCGTTTACACCAGTAGCATGTTCTGACGCATCCTCTATCTGTTCGCGGTACGACAAACGAGCATCTTTGATAGCAAATGTGTCTATTTTGATAAATAAGGGCAGGTTTCTTAATACTTTTTGCAAACTAGTTGTGTCTACTATTGCAAGTGTATCAGTCAGCAAAGTAGTATCTGGTATGTCAGGTTTTGGTGTTGGTTTTTTTGGTTTGCGTTTGTCCACAAATACATCCAATATTGGTCGGTTCAGGTACAGTTTTCCCCAATCAATTTGCTGATAAAGCAATAATTTATCAAAATTAACCTCTTTTGCCTTTAGGTTTGACAAAGCAATGCTTAATAAAGGCTTACGATAAGTAGTAGCATGTACAAACGCAGAGTCAGACAGTAATGGTTTGAGTGACAAACTATCTATTTCTATTTGTGCCTTGGCCGATGACACCTCCAAATCATTAAAATGCAACTCATACAGCCCATCAGAGGTTTTAAAACGATAGTTTTTTACACCTACACGCAGACTTTTAGTGTCTAGTTCTGCCAATGCTGAACTTCTCAAGGCTTTACCTAACTGAATGCTTTGCACCAGTACATTCAACTGATTGGCAGTATGTGTTGCTAAGCCATTTCCTTTCAAAGAATCTTTAGGCTGTTGTTCTACATACTCTAACGAAGCATCTTTAATAGCAAATGTGTCTACTTCTATGTGTAAAGGCAATGACTGAAGCATTTGCTCAAAGTTTTGGTATTTTTGCTGGGGGCGTTTGGGACGCCGCTTATCTGAGTAAGCTTTAAAGCGAGGTTTGTTGATATATAACCCTCTCATGATAAACCTCTGATGGTAAACCAGGCTTTCAATGTCGAGATTGGTAAAATTTAAACTCTCTACTTCTGCGTCAACCATTACTGCTTGATAAAACTTGCGAATTGTAAACTCTTGACGGGAAGTTAACGGTTTTAAAGAGGCATTTTGAATAGATACCAACGACCTGCGTGAAGAAAGAAAGGCTTTATCGAGCGATATTTTATACAAGCCATCAGGAGTCAAGTGTTGGTAATGGTGCATTTCAAGATCAACACTTTCTGAGAACAACAGCTTTTCTTTGATAGCAGAGTCTGCTGCTTTGCCCAAAGCCACCTGCCGCAAATACAAGTAAATACTATCGGCTTTATGAGCTATGTTATGGGTATTGTTTTGTGCTGGTAATTTTTGTTTGTAAACAAAAGACGCATTTTCTAGAGCCAAGGTATCTGCTCGGATATATATTGGTATCTTGGCTAATAACTGTTTCAGGTTTTGTTTTTTCTGACGAATTTGATTAGGCATTCGCTTGTCTTGAGAAAGCTCAAGCTGTAAGTGGTGCATAAATACAGCTCCCAAATCAATCTCTTTTTGGGTAATCAAACGATAAAAGTCTACCCGGTTTGCTATCAAACTATCCAAACTTACATTCACAAAGGTAGCTTTATGAGTTTTTAAGTTAACTAGTCGGTTTTCTTCGGCAAACTGAGGAGTGACTTGTACACCAGCAAGTTGCAGGGTTGAATCGTGCGAACTTAGCTTAAGCTGTTGCAATGCTATTTCATATACTTGATCTGGTGTGGTAAACCGGTATTTGGTTGCACGAAAACTAAACCCAGCCACTTTGACGGCTTGACTATCAGGTAACTGTGGCGTAGGATTCAAACGTATTTGATCAACTTGAATATCAATCTTGGTAGCCTGATGTCGTGCTGCCCCTCTTCGTTGTTTATGCAGCAAGTCAATTTGCCCCTCTTCTATCTTTATTTGTTCTACAACTACATGGCTGGCTATTTTTCGAAGAACTTTCATTAACGCGTGCACAGGTTTGGGAGGAGGCTTTTTGTACCGTGCTTTTTTCTTTGGCTTACTACGAAATTTGATCCTGGGTCGTTGAAATATAATTTTCTTTATTTTTATTTCGCTGGTTTTTAAAAAATGAAACCAGTGGATACCTGTGATTTTAAACTTGTCTAAACGAGCATCTATATCCAAATAAGTAGAGTCAGGATAACGCTGCCGAAATCTCGCCCATTTAGTATTATTTTTATATAGATGTGCTTGTTTTAATTGAATCGATGAAGTGAATAGGTTGACCCCAATATCGTGTATTTTTAGTGTATAAAGACTATCCGTCTTTACACTTACCAGACGAATCATCTCTTTACGTAAATAAGCATTAAAATAAAAATAAGCGATTAAGTAGATGATACCTAGCAAAACCCCTAGTGTAAAGAACAGCCGCCCGAAAAAACGAAACCAAGAGAATTTTCTTTTACGCTTTTTATGTTGTTGCGCTTCCTTGCCTTGTTTTTCAGTCTCCTTGCTTATATTTTTATCCGACAACTTTCGCTGAGGGTCAGTGTTTTCCAGAGACATGGGTATGATTAATTTTACTTTGGGGTACTTACTAATGTACCAGACTTCTAAAAATACTAAAAAAAAGGGGGAATCAAAAGAAGGGTGTTTGTATACAAACAGTTGATTTGTCTAAAGCAAAAACTGCCAGGTAGCATCTACCTGGCAGTTTTTGTTTTTTGTTGTATTTCTTGTACTGCTTCTTGTCTTTCTTTTTTTCGGATAGCTTCCCGTTGTAAGTATCGTTCTATCAAGTACTCAATGGGTTTGAGTAACAGTGCTATAAAACCTTTGAATGCAAAGCTAATCCAATTTGCGTGGTAATCAGCTTTTCGGGCTTGCTCTTCAATGATAGGCTCAAGCAAACCTTCAGATAAGATGAATAAAAGCATGGCTGCTATAATGGTAATGGTAGCGGCTCTTCTACTTAACTTAGTTTTAGTAAGCTCATCTATAGTGTTTTGTAAAACAAGATTTTGTTCATTGAGCTGGTCATTGATCGTTTTTATTTCTTCTGAACGCTCATGAAGTACATCATTGGCGCGGTTTAGTTTATTTTGTAAACGATCACTAATATTAGTTATTACTCTTGTGTCTCCTAGTAAGCTTTCATAATGTGTACAAAGTTCCACAAAATTTTCTTTTGAAACTACATCAGAGTCACCAGTTTGTTCAAGGATTTCTTTTGCTTGATTAAGTGCTTTTAATTCTCTTATAAAAACATTAGAGGAATTAGCCATGTTGAATATTTTCCCTGTCTAAACTTGTGCATTTTTTATTTCATAACTAATTCAATGTCCAGATTTATTAGTGATTTGAAATCGTTCCCAGACTCTTCCATATCTTCATCTCCTTCATCGAAGTACCACTTAATTTCAGTAGCGTTATTCGTATCTTTAAGTGTTTCAAGTTTTCGCAACAAATCCAAAATACACTTGGAAGAACTCGTATTGAAGTATTCCAAATTAAAGATCACAGTAGTGTTATCTTTAGGACTTTGAACGTAGTTGTCAACCCAGTCGAATAAAGGCTTGTAAAATGTAATTGAATTTTCAGGAATAGATCTTCCTGAGATTTCTAATTTACCTGCCTGGGAATCAAATGAAACGTATGGGGTTCGACCTGTCCCTTCTAAAACAATGTTTTCCATTTATTTAAAATGAAATCAGATTTATGCTAATACTTTTACTTGTAAACTATAGAAACAATGGCTTTCGCTTACAGAATCAAAACTGTAGTCGATTTTCTGTCCGGATTTTCGAGCCATGTCGATAATACCAAGGCCAGCTCCACCGCTTCCTGTAAATTCTTCTTCATTTAGTACTTCCTTGTAAAACGCTTTCAGTTCCACAGGGGACAATGCATTTACTTTATTCAGCTTGTTTCTCAACTGAGGTACCTCCGTGTTAGACATATAATTGCCTGTTACGATATGATACGCATTATCAGTTTTTTTTATCATTAAGATTGCTGAATGATAGCGTTCATTGTCAAATTCTTTCTCTTGATAATAGTTGTAAACATTTTGAAGACATTCTAAAAGAATAGAAAAAACTTTTCTTTTAGTTTTTATAGCTTCGCTTTTTCGTTCTAACTTATCATCTATCAACTGTAAAATGGAGGTAAGCAAATTGTTAGTAATTTCCCCTTTGAAGTAGAGAATAATGCTTTCATCTCGCATTTTTTTGAAGTATTGATATACATCAAGCATTTTTCATTCAAATTAAGATGATATGACGTTTTTTAAAAACTAAAGACAAACAAATCTACAAAATATTTACAAGTTTTATGCAAATTATAAGGCTATACATATAAAACCTGGTTTTATTATTTAATAAACTCAAGATTTGTGTGTAGTCCAAGCTATAATACAAGTTATAGTTTGAATTTGCAAATAATTACAACACTCAAGAAATATTTCGCATTGTTAATCATGTCTTTATGTTATAAAAATACAGTTCAAAATATGAACCAAAAATTTTTATAGATAAATATATCTTTTCACCAAAACATGATTCAATTAGTATCCAAGTTTAAAAAAATAAAAGTAAACTAACAAAGTATGAATCAATTATCTGAGTAATTTACGTGTGGTAATTGATATTTTTCGGGTGTACTTATTACAATATCGCCTGAAGCGACACACTGACAAGCAAGCCTTTGGTTTGAATTTAACCTACCCAGGTTTTTGAATTTTTCTTCGGCAGCTGTCAATGCATTCAGGTATTGTGTGCCGTTGTGTACCACCATAGCACAAGTAGTACAACGTCCTTTGCCCCCACAGGCTTGCATCCAATCTATGTAAGCCTCCCCCAAATGCTGTAAAACAGACTTATTGGGGTCATAAAGATCAACTTCTTGGTTATTTAGGTTTTTTATGGTTATTTTAGGCATGTCACGTATATCGTTTTGGTATATATTTTACATTCTACATAATCTAATACACAAAGGTTTAGTTTTATTTATCTAGAAACTAAATGCTTTTAATTAGATTTAAACAAATGTTGTTTGATTTCGGTATTATCTGAGATACAGAAGGATTTCTTAAAAAAATTGCACAATGGAGCAGAAAACAAAACCTATAAACCAATCGGTATTGATGCAATACAGCCGTTCGTTTGCACAAAAACTATCTGATTATTTTTTCATTGATCACCAGGTAATAGAAGGGGAAGATATACTGAAATTTTGTGATATCAAACAAGTAAACCTATTGGTGATAAAGCTTTTGTTTGAGAAATGGCAGGAAGAGACTCAAAAGCTTAAAAACCCTTATTTTGACTATGAGCATCCTGATGTAAAAAAGGCGCTGAATACCTTTATGAATATTTTGTCCCAGCATATATCTATCCGCAAGGATGATTTCTATGTGTTGGTATATGAGGCAACCAAAGATGCATTGATGTTGGCACTTGATCCTCATCATTACTTTATTGCAGAGTTTAAAAAACCTGTCAATGCAAGGATGTCGGTGCAAAAACTCAAAGAATCGGCACGTTATATTCAATTCAATAAATTTTTAATTCAGGCTTTTATTACCCGTGTAGAAGGTATGGGTATTTCAGAGCTATTTCCGGCCGATGCCATTGCCATGTTTGAAGAAGTGTTTGCCCAACAACAAGAGCACATAGAACCTATGGATTGGCGTTTGAAGAGCTTTTCAGACTTATTGCCATTAGACACTGATGCCCTGTTTTCGGAGGAGGTAATTCCAGCAACCCCTGTATCTACTGAATCGCCAGTAAATTTTCAGCCCGAATCTTATGAACGTACCGATTTTGGCTTCAGTACTCCTAATTTGAGCGAGACTGCTATGGAAGCAGTAATTGACGAACGTAATACGCTCAACGAAAAACATCGCAGTGACAACACCCCACTGGTAGAAGAATTTAAGAACGCACGCATTGATAACCTGAGGGCAGCAATTCCTCTGAATCAAAAATTTCTATTTATCAACCAACTATTCAAAGGTAATAGTATGGCTTTTAACGAAACAATTGATCGGGTAGAGTTATGCAACTCTTATGATGAAGCTCGTACATTAGTAAAAAACGAATATGCGGTGCAGTTTGATTGGAACTTGGAAGACGATGTAGTGGCCAAGTTTTTTGATATTATCAAGCGTAGGTTTGAGTAGTATAAGGCAAGCGCCTAACGAGTTTATCAAACGCTGGAAGACACCTTGTTTTTCAGCGTTTTTTTATTGTTTTCTTTCTCCTCTTCTCACCATATATTAAATTTTCACCACAAAAAACATCTAGTTAAACTGTTAATAATCAGGTTGTTAAAACACTTGTAAATATTTTTAAGCAAAAAAATGATCCGATGGTACTCATTGACATGAGTATATAATTACCAGAAAGCACAGAAGCTTTTTCTTTCTTAAAAATAGGGCAAAGCACAATTTAATTGAGTAGCCCTGCAATCAATAGTTTTATCAAACACAAAACAAAGTAAAATGAAAAGCAACTTTAAAAACGCAGCCTTAACTAAAACCCAACAAAGTGAAGTAAAAGGCGGCAAAATGTCTCCTGGCTCAATTGTATGTATACTTTGAACGGGATGAAAAGTCGCAAATCAAATTCGCTGAAATTTCAAAGACAATAAACTTTCGAGTTCTTTTT
>NZ_CANLRP010000131.1 GCF_947493425.1 uncultured Microscilla sp.
GAAAAATACTAGTAATCACACAAATCAAAAGCTTTTAACAGCCTTTTTCTCAAATTTTATTTCTTGCGATTGCCATGTACTTAAACAAAAATGGTTTTGAGGAAGGATTTTGACTAATTGCCTGAATACCAACATTAATCAACCGAAGCTACAGCTTTGCTGTGCTGAGCTCTGCTTCAGCTAATCCTGTAAATCCTAAAATCACTTTCGTCTTAGTATATACGTCTGATTTTAGATTTCCTCGTGTAGGTTTTTGTGGGCTTGTTTTGTCTCAAAAATAGATATTTTCTTCAACATCCGTTTTTTAATTTTGATTATTTACTTTGTTGATTGATATTTATTAACTTTGAATTGATATACTTTAAAAATTACCTCTTATTACAATTTAACCAATCAATCAACAAACAGACCTAGACATATCATTATGGAGCATCTATTTACCACAGAGGCAGCAATTAGCTTATTAAGCCTTACAGTATTAGAAATTATACTTGGGGTCGATAACGTGGTATTTATCTCAATTGTATCAGGTAAACTTCCTAAAGAACTTCAGCCTAAAGCCCGAAACTGGGGTTTAATACTTGCCATCATACCTCGTGTGTTACTGTTGCTGGCAATCTCGTGGGTACTTACCTTGACCCAAGACCTGGTAGATCTTCATTTATTTGGATATCGTTTTGAGCTTAAAGGAAAAGGACTTATTTTATTGATAGGTGGAATATTTTTGATCTACAGCAGTACCAAAGAAATTCACCATAAAATGACAGGCAAAGATGAGCAAGAGGGCAAAGCTGGAACAGCATCATTCAAAAAAGTCATTTTCTCTATAGTGCTGTTAAATATTGTCTTTTCTTTCGACTCTGTATTGACTGCGGTAGGACTTGCCAAACACGTAGAAATAATGATCATAGCAGTGATTATATCCTCTTTGATTATGATGGGGTTTGCGGGCAAAATCAGTGATTTTGTAAATGCCAATCCAACAGTAAAAGTGCTGGCGTTGTCGTTCCTATTAATGATTGGTATGTTATTGATGGCAGAGGCTATCGAAATCAACGGCCATGAGGTAGAAGTGCCCAAAGGATATGTGTACTTTGCTATGGCGTTCTCCCTGTTTGTAGAGTTGCTAAACCTTAGAATCTCAAAAACAAACGAAAACTCAGGGCAAGGAGAGTAACTGCTTGTTTTCAAAAGAATGAAGGTGAAGTATAAGGAATACAACACCTGCTTTTTAATTAATTGAAGTTGCAAGGTACAAGCAACAAGCTTCAAGTGCCAGTTATATTCGTACCTGAAATATATAAATAACTGAAAATTAAGCTTTTACAGTTTATATGCTGCAACTTGGGTTAATTAGGGATATAGTTGCCCAAACCAGTGATAAAAATAAAGTATACCAATAAAGATACGCTGTTCAATATAGGTTATTTTTAAGCTAAGAAAAACGAAAAATATCCTTCTGCAGCACATCAATGAAAATAGAAAGGGAGTTAGCAATGCATTGATGGTTTTATTTTTTAGATTTCTTATGAAGTTCAACTCAATTCGTGAATTATACCAACTTTATTTTAGTGAACGTCCTGCCACCTTGGATGTCCATCAATTTACCTTATTGGTAGAGTTTTTTCCCACTGTGCTTGTTGTTTTAAGCGATGGAGTGTTGGACGATCAAGAAAAAACTTATATCAAAAGGTTGGCAGCCAGTGTAGGTAATATCTTTATGGAGGATGGGTATGCCCCTCAAAAGGCAAAGGAACTTGCAGTTATTTTTGGGGCAGAGTTTGAATACCTCATTCACCATCAGGACGAATGGAAAGACCAGTTTTTAAGTACCTTAAATGCGCACTTAGAACGGTTTCCTGAGCAGAAAGACAACATACTGGATACTATTCATCTTTTTGCTGAGGCATCTCAAGATCTCCAGTCTCCAGAAAAAAATATGATACTGTTTTTGAAAGATGCCCTCAATCTGGAAAAAAATATATCTTAAAAATACAGAAAGTTAGCCATTGTTTTAGTGCAGTCTGTAGACTTTTAATAAAACAGCTTTTTACACCTGCCAGGTGTGGGTAGACTTCTCTTTATTATAGGTTTGCAAATATTAAATTTCAACTGCCTATACTATGTCAATGGCTAACTCAAATATACTCCAAAAGTAGCTTCATCATTTAATTCTGCCGTAATATGTTCCTTAAGGGTTGTAGATAGCTCATATCCGACATAATCTGCGGCTACTGGAAACTTCTTATGACTGCGGTCTACCAACACGGCTATTTGCAGTTTTTCTACCCTTACATTAAAAAAAGGTTTAAGACTATAGGCAAGCGTACGCCCAGTATTCAATACATCATCTATCAATACCACCGTTTTGTTGGTAAGGTCTTCGGGTGGGCAATCCAGCGAAACCTCCCCTTGAGTAGGAGTGGTCTTATTGAGACTTACCTTGACCATAGTGGGTGGGCGATTAGTGATTTGGGTAAAAGCTTTTTCCAGCATTTCGGCAAACAAATAACCACTTTGCCAAATTCCAGCAAAAACAATGTCTTCCTCTTGAAAATTATTTTCGTAAATTTGGTAAGCTATACGGGTAGTTTTTTGTAAAACCTGTTCTTTGCTTAATATAAGGTTTTGTTGCTCTAACATACACTCTTGTTTGAGTAATGACAAAATTGTTATACTGTCCAAAATTAAAGAAAACCATCTATTTGAAATCAACTTATGCTAAAAAAGTTAGAAAATACCTGGCTTGCCGATTTCTTTTCTTTGATATTCCCCAATTGTTGCCTGGGTTGTGAAGCACCACTCACCAAAGGAGAGAAACAGTTGTGTACGCGTTGTATTTACGATTTGCCCCAAACCAACTATCATTTGCACAAAGACAATGTGTTGTCACAAAGGTTTTGGGGGAGGGTACCTATAGAGTATGCCCTCGCTTATCTAAAGTTTTCGAAAGGAGGGAAGGTGCAAAAGATTTTACACGAACTAAAGTACGACAATAACCAAACGGTAGGCGAGATGGTGGGCAGTTGGTATGGCCAGTTATTAGTAGATGCGGCCTTGGCAAAACTGGATGGCAAGCAAGAACAAATATTTGATCTGATATTGCCCATACCCTTGCACAAAGCCAAACTCAGAAGCCGAGGATACAACCAAAGTGATTGTTTTGCCAAAGGGTTGTCAGTTGCTACTGATATACCCTGGCACGCCAATGTGCTTAGACGAAACAAAGCTACCAAAACCCAAACCAAAAAAGGGCGTATAGATCGCTGGAAAAACGTAGACAATATCTTTGAAGTGCTCAAGCCTGAGCTGGTAAAAGACAGGCATGTGTTATTGGTAGACGATGTAGTGACCACAGGAGCCACGCTGGAAGCCTGCGCCAATAGCTTGCTTAAGGCAGATACTGCCAAAATAAGCGTTGCTACTATAGCTGTAGCCCTTTAAAAAAAACTTTTCTTTTGCAGGTTTTCTGCAATCCATTGCTCAAAGTTCAAATAATCAAGACACTGATTTCGCTCTTTGGATGAACTGCCTACGAACAACTCCTCCTGAAGTTTGCCAAAAAGGTGTTGAAACTTATCTGGAGGTTGGGTACATATTTTCGAAAAAAAACTGAGCAGCTTCTTTTCAAAAGCAGCTAACACCTTTTTTTCTTTCTTCAAAAACCTACGGCAAGCTTCTACCGCATACTTAAGCACTATAATATTGCCTAGCTCAAAATGTATAATAAGGTGAAGAAATCGAGTAAAACTTTGTAAGTCCTGACGTGAAGAATCAAACTTTGTAGCAAGTATCCTATTGAGCCATTGCAAAGCCGTGGTATATTGTTTTTGCCTAAAATAGAGGTAAGCAAACTGGTA
This sequence comes from uncultured Microscilla sp., assembly GCF_947493425.1. Taxonomy (GTDB): domain Bacteria; phylum Bacteroidota; class Bacteroidia; order Cytophagales; family Microscillaceae; genus Microscilla. Next base: position 3,861 of record NZ_CANLRP010000131.1, read on the forward strand.
GTAAAAACATAGCAAGTAATCGTCAGGAACAAGTGTAACCTGTACTTGCAAAAAATCAGCTATTTCAGGAATCAAAGCTACCCCTGTTTCATACGCATCAGTATCACGGTAAAGTTCCAGCTCCAGGTTATAAGTATGCAACTGTACCTTTAGATTAGCCGCAGCCACTGTTTTTACCTTATATTTGGTAGCAGCTGCCCGTACTTTTTGTAGCAGTGATGGTATTGAATCGTACTGCTTCATGTCAAGCAACAGGCTCACTTTATTGTTCAAAGCTGTAAGGTATGCTCCTAAGTCTTCAGTGATATGTTTAGGGTTTTCTTCCAACATTTCTATCAAATCATCCACCACTTTTATTGCCTGTGCATAATCTTGTTTTGCCATTACATAATATGCCATTAGTATATGATGATACAGCTTTTGTGCTTGTATAGTGTCAGCCTTGCTGGCATCTTGAAACCACTCATTAGTAAGCAAACTGTCAGGGTGGTTTTTGTAAGGGTCAATGCGTTCAAAAAAATTGATTGTCCAGTCCCAATAGTGGTGGAGGTGATTAAGTTTAGTGAGGCAAGCTGTATTTTCGGAGTGTATGGCATTCAGTGTGTTATTTGAGTTTAGGCCAACAGAAGTAGCAAGACACAGTCGCCGTTTCCAACGATTGACATCGAGTAGTAAATGCAAACACTCGTACTCTTTAGCCACTTGACAAGCTTTATTGATTACATCCTGGCACTGGGCGTATAGCTCTTTATGAAACAAAATTTCTATGTCTTTGAGCAAATCTCTCAACTCACTTTCTTTAGACAGCTTTGCGTGAAAGTTTCTGAGGCTCTTAAGAATTAATTGAGAAAGGTAGTTTTTAGTGACATGCAGCTGTTTCGTAAAAGCTTGCTTGGAAAAACGTTGCTTGATAGCCGCCTCGTCATAGCTTTCTTGTTTGTCTATTGCCTCAAACAGCAACAGATAATTGTTATGCTTTTGCTTGTCTCCTTTAGTGCTTGAGGCAAATAGTTTAAAGTAACGCTTTTCGGCCTTCGTGAGCGATTTTATTAGTAAAAACAGATTTTCTTTTTTAGACATAGACTTCTACGTTTTGAGCAAAAAATATGGGTATTTATGCTAATAAAAACAAGTTTTACCAGCTTAGAAGTTTACGTTTTTTAAATATTTGCTATTATTTTTAGCGATTGCTCATTTATATTTACATCAACTAATTAAACAATCTCTATTATCATTTAATAAACTAAAAACATTATGGCAAACGCAATCAATTGGTTCGAAATTCCTGCCAATAACCTTGAGCGTGCGGTTGAGTTCTACAAAGCTGTATTGGGTGGTGAGTTTCACCAACAAGAAATCAATGGCACAACAATGGCTTTTTTACCGATGGATGGTCAGGGGCAGGTAGGAGGTGCCCTATGCAAAAGTGAAATGCATACACCTTCGGCCGATGGAGCAGTAATTTATCTTAACGGAGGAGAAGATCTAAGCACTCCTTTGTCAAAGGTGATCACAGCCGGAGGAAAAGTAGTGATGCCCAAAACAAAAATATCAGACGAGATTGGCTACATGGCTTTTTTTATGGATACAGAGGGCAACAAAATAGCTTTTCACTCGCCAAATTAATTATTAAAGTTTAAATAATTTAATCTTAAAATTTGTAATTTCAAGTATTATCAAGAGCTTGTATTTGCAGGCTCTCAACCTCAAAACTTTTAAAAATTATGACTACTAAAGAAATCGCCCAAAAGTACGTAGAGTTAAACCGTACTGGACAACACATGCAAGCCTTGGAAGAACTTTTTGCTAAAGATGCAGTAAGCATTGAACCCAAAGGTTCACCTACAGAGCAGGTTCAAGGTTTAGATGCTTTGAAAAAGAAAAACGAAGAGTTTGCTACGATGGTAGAAGAAATGCACGGAATGGAAGTATCAGATCCAATAGTAGCTGATAACTTCTTTAGTTGCAGCATGAAAATGGATATTACCCTCAAAGGTATGCCGCGTGAACACATGGAAGAGGTTTGTTTGTACCATGTAAAAGATGGTAAAATTACATCAGAGCAATTCTTCTATACACCTCCTCCAATGAACTAAAATGCTCCTATTATCCCTCTTGCTTTGTCAAAATAGTCGCAAGGGGGATAACTTTGATTTACTTCACTAAAAAAGCCACCGAAACCTAATAGTTTCAGTGGCTTTTTTAGTGAAATATTGCCAACGATACGATATACCTACTGGTTGATCGTTTCAGAATCTTTCTTTGTATCAGTATTTAGCACTTCTGGTGTTTTGTTGCGTTGAGTCAGGAGGTAAATAAGCGCAACCAGCAAGACTAAAATGAGAGCGCCTAACCCAATAATAATATATAAAGACATATTGTTTTTAGAGCTTTCCCCCTTGGCTTGGTTTTGCAATTTATCTATGTATGCATACAACCCAAGTAACAAACGTGCAGTATTGCTATTTTCGCCCAAAAAGTCTTCATTCTCCATGGCTTTGTGTAAAATTGCTTCAGCTTTCTTGTACTGCCCCAAGTGGCTATACAATTCGCCAAGCTTCTCAGAGATGCGACTAATACCCGCAATGTCTTTAGCTTGTTTTTTATAATCAAGTACTTGTTCATAAGTACTCAACGCATTTTTGTAGCTGGTTTCGTCTCCCAAGCGATAGTAAAAATCAGCGATTGCTTCCAACGCCTTCATAATGCTCTGCTTATCTTGTAAATTTTTATAAATCTTCAATGCTTTTTGATAGTCGGCAATGGCTGTTTTAGCATGATGTAACTCTTGATATTCTATAAATCCGTTATTCATCAACGCATCCGCTACTCCCTTATCATACTTGGCTTTTTTAGCCATTTCTAAGGCTTGTTTGGCCAGAAAAGCGGCCTTTCCCTGATGGTCGCGGCTATATTCATACACCAGGGCGTTTAAAGTGTTTATCTCCGCTTTTATATCTTTATCTTTTACCAATCGCCACATACGGTTTAGGCTATCAATCTTAGCACAATTTTGTGCTTGAACCTGGGGCATTAACACGACTGTAATTAGAATAAATAGCAATATTTTATTCATGATTATATAGATTTGTATCGCATATTTGTTTAAATGCAATAGGTTGACTTGATATATGGTTGACGAAAAGAGGTTTTTATACTTTCGCAAGTGCAAAATTTTTACCAAAAACTTGTTATTTTGGAAAAAAACATAAAGTAAAACACTCAACGTACTTTCAGATATGTTCCCCAAAAATCAGGTAAAGCAACTGGTTAACAGCTTATTAACCATTTCAAAACAAAACCCTTTACCACTACATACCGAGCACATACATTTGCTGGTAACCCAACTATTACACTATTACCAATACCAAACCCTACACAAATTACCCTATTTTAGCGAAGAGTGTACGCCTGCCATACAGCCAACTATTGCCCCATTTTATACAGCACTTTGCCATTGGTTAAATAACCCGGAAGAAGGTACTCAATTGCTGAGCAATGCTTACAAACGTGTTAATATCAATAACTTATTGTTAATTTTAGGTCAAAGACGTACCCCAGCAAGTATCACTACCGAACAAGCATTACCCCCTTTAAGAAAACACCTGACAACAGCATTTAGCACTCATCACAAACAATATACCCTAAGCGTGGGTGCCCGTGCCTGGTGCAAACACGTCAACCGTTCTGATCAAGAGTTTTGGGGAATAGTAAGGGGAAACGATGAAGAAAAAAATAAAGCAGCAGAAAAGATATTAAATTACCTACTTGACGGTGCCACTTGGTGGAATGTGTTTGAGCATTACAAGCATTATTTGGTCTATGAGGTTCGTTTGCCATCGGGCCATGGGGCACGGTGGAGCATAGGTGATATGAGGTTTATAGGCTTTTTGGAGCCATTTATTGAAGAAGCATAAAAAAAACGGGCAATTTTTGATTGCCCGTTCCTGATACATATAAATAAATGTTTTCTACATCTTTTTTAGTAGTAATTGGCCTATTTCGGGGTCAGCCATAATAGACTTAAGGCTAGGATTGCTAGAGCTCACCAGATCTTGTGCGGCAATTAGCCTCATGTCATTGGGCAAAAAGTCCATCTTGAGAAACTTCTTAATATTATCTATTTGGCCTTGTTTAAACTTAGCCTCTGCTATAGTCAGGTAGTTAATTAACCTGGTACAAATTACAGACAAGATATCTACCCGTTTGGTTTTTTGATCCACCAAACCTTTTATTTTTTGGTAAACTTCTTTTTCAAAACTTTTGGTATTAATAATTTCTTCAGGAGTAATCAGTTTAGACAAGTCGTTGTTTAGAAAAGCCATAAATGACGTTACTGTATTGCTATCTAAACAGGCGTCAGCCAACATTTTTACCAGCCCAAGCTCTTTCTTTAAATCTTTAAGAGGTGAAATGTTTTCAAAGAATTGCACCAAAGTACGGGGAGTAGTTCGTTCTCCTGTTACTGCTTCTGGGTAAGTAAGTACAAAACTGATTCCGCGAGGGTCTACTCCATTTTGTTCGGCCCACAATGCCCATTTTTTTACATCAAATGTCAATGTAATGTGCATCATACGTGTAAGCATGGCAAAATCCATAGGAGTAACTGAGTAGTCGCCACCATCTGGGTTAGCCGTAAGAATTATATGCCATTTTTCAGGCAGTTTCCAACTTACTAACTCATAATTTTGGAGCAACTGCATGATACCTCGGAGTATACGGTCATCTGCCCGGTTTACATCATCAATTAATAATATACCAGGACCTTCTTCTCTTGGAACCCAATCGGGTGGAATAAAAACAGTAGAGTTATCTTTTTCAGAGCTATTGTTAGTGTTAATAGCAGGCATTCCCAAGAGGTCACCCATTTCTTCAAATTGTGCGGGAGCTATGTAAGTAAACTTATATCCATTGGCTTTAGCAAAATTTTCTACAGTTTGGGTTTTACCAATGCCGTGTTCCCCCCAAATACAGATAGGGGTTTTAAGTCTACCGCTGTTTTCAGCAATTTCATTGGTGGTTAAAGTATGTTTTACAAAGTTTATTAGTTCCTCAGTGTTACATTTTGTTCCGTAATATATATAACTGTTGTTTTTCATGTATTAAGTATGAAATGGTTTATTGCCGTACTAAAAAAGTGTTCTTTAAGATTCAAAGTTACACTTTTATACATACAATGAAAATAACTAAGAAGTTATATTTTTCTCACTTAAGAGAAGAAGAAATGTAGAAATTAAGAAGGGTAAAGATGGGTTATTGTATAATTTTTATGAAAACTAGTATTTAGCAGGGTATATAATTTCGTGAATTATATGGATCAATAACCCAAAGTATGCTTGAAGGGGAGGTTTAGGTTGTAGGGTATTTCTTGCCTCTCAATAATTTGCCACAACATTTGCAAACAAATGGCTTTTGTAATTCATCAGCCATTCCGTTTTTATCAAATGTAATTTCATCATTTGGTTTGAGGGCGTGTTGTGCTATTACTTTGCGTCCCACTATTTTAGCCGAGGGAGCACAATGATGATTGATGTATTGGGCATACGCATCTTCTATGTGTTTAGCTTTGCTTATTTGTATAGAAGTATTGGTTGCATCAGCTTTTATTGGTCCCCTAAGCTCGAACAATAACTCTCCTTTTTTGTAGGGTCGTTCAGTATAAAGACCAATGAAACCATTGCTTTCTTTTAAGTGCATGATTTTTTGAATGTTTATAATATTGCTTATATGCTATTTTTCTAACATAGCAAGAGGCAGTAGGAACCTTATGAAGCGCATGAAGTTTAGCTCAGGTGGCTATTGACATTCATCCAGCTTTTGAGGTCTTTACCTAAAATAAACACAGGATAAGTGATAGAACCAAGGTAGTCAATACCTTCGCCCATGCGTTGTACATGAACCCCTTTTACACGATAAATACGGTATGCCATTGCGTCGGCTTCACCAATAATCATGTTGTGCTCTTCCTGGGTTACTACGTTGTAGCATTCCCACATGAGTTTATCCAGAATCTGCACTGACGACAGTTTGGTCTCAGCAGCCTGAAGGGTGTACTTGTTGATGGCAGTACGTCCCATATGCCAAAAGTCTCTTGTAGGGATGTTTCCCATTTCAAAGAATTCTTTTAAGTTATAGTTGAACTCTGTTTCGATAGCAAAATCTAAAGATGGGACTTTTTTGGTTACTTTTGCTCCTCCTACAAACTCTCCTTCATGGGTTTTGAAAGCAAAGTAGTAAGAGTGCTCAAATTGCTCTTTATCTTCTTCAATCATATGTTCCAGTTCTCCATCTACTGGCTCCCAGCCATTTCGTTTTTTGTAACTGTCAACATATACATCATATACAAACTTTGAATATTTTTCCAGGCTTTTGCGACCTACTTGACAAAATATTAAGTCATCAATAATACTTAATACTTTATCTTCTGTCAATGCCTGATCTTTAGCAGTCGATTTTTCGTTTTTTGAATACATTTTATAACTCAAATTATCAGTTTTTCTAAAAAAAATATAAATTCTTGAAACCTTTTTTTTGCCTTACCGTATCTCCTTGTAAGGTTAATTATATCTAATACCTTATACCTTCATTATTTATTTTGTTGCAAAGTAACGACAAAACCCGCGTAAAGTAAAGTCAAAATTTAATATATCTTACATACCATATTTTTTCATCAAGTTTATTTAAATCAGCCTTTAGCAGTACAAAAAATACGGCATGACAAATATTCGTCAAGCCTATGAGTATATATACCTATCTATAAATAGGTGTAGGTATGTATAGTTAAATTACTGTTTATTTTGCATAGCTAAACATTTGAGTTTAATATATTACTTATCTTACATTTGTCTCGCAAACAATAAATGAAGGTTTGAGAATGTTTTTATACTTAAATTATCCATCTACAAATATTAAAACACCTGCGACAATAGTTAAGGTAAGCCTAAGTAATATGTTCAAAACTCACTCTTTGGGTGCAAAATAGGGGTTTGAATACTGCCCATTGTCATGAGAATACTCATTTAAGATGCTAAACTCTTAAACCCCTCAGTTTCCACTTGGAATAGCCTCCTTACACCTACTCTAAATTCATATCTTTTTATTAAAATAAGCCAGGAAAATAGCTGTTAAAATTAGCTTAAACCTTCCATTATTTCTTGGTATGTTATAGACCTAAGGACTGTTTACTGTAATTTGAGTAAGCTACACCCACTTACTCAAAGTCAGATGGGTGGATTAAGGAAACTCTTTCTTTTTATCTGATTCAAAAGAAATTATTTTTTCGTTATCCCCTTTTGTTTGTGAGATTTTGCCTCAATATCAGTATTTAGGGAATGTCAATAAAGTAGCTGGTGTTATGCTCTTTCCTCAAAAGGCTTGATTAAATGGCTATATTTTTCTGCGATGCATTGCGAAACAATATAGCAATATAACTATCAAAATAGAGGTGCTTAGAAGGATTTGCGTAACTCCTGTAAAGTAATAGCTTTGTGTGCTAAAACCGTACAGTGGTGTTCTGTGCAGGACAATTATGTTTTATTTAAGCGTATTTATATGCTTGATAGTCAGGGGTTTAAGTAGTGGGCACTGCTTTTGACTTAACCACCAATACATCATGAACAAAACCGTATTTCCATGCTAAAAAATTATCTTGTAATTGCGATGCGTAATATGCTTAGGCATAAGTTTTACTCCCTGTTGAACATTTTGGGGCTTGCCATTGGGCTAAATGCATTTTTGGTGATTATGCTATATCTAAACGATGAAAAAAACTACGACCGCTTTAACAAAGATATTGATCGGATTTTCCGGGTGACTCAGACTAATATGTGGGACAAAGATAGCCGGCTGTATCTTGATGCTGTAGGACCGGCTGTAGCGCCTATAATAAGAACAGAAATACCTGAGGTAGAGGAGGTTTGTAGGGTACACTCGAACGGAGACTATTTGGGTGTTTATAAAGACAAACAGACTAATAATTTAATATCTTTTGACGAAAAAAAAATATTGATAACAGAGGCTAACTTTTTAAAAGTATTTTCTTACCCTTTAAAAGAAGGAGACCCTGACAAAATATTACATAAACCTAACCTCGTAGTGGTTAGTCAAGCTACAGCCCAAAGGTATTTTGGCGACAAGCCAGCACTGGGTAAAACCATTCGGCTGACCAAGGGCAAGTATGACCAATTATTTGAAGTAAGTGGGGTAATAGATAACAAGAAGAGACAGTCACATATGGATTTTGATATGTTGGTGTCTATGTCCTCTTTTAACACGATAAGAAAGCGTGAGTGGATATGGATTTGGACTACTTTTGTGACTTATATCAAAGTAAAAAAACAAGCTTCACTCGCTGAGCTACAGCAAAAGCTGAAAGTTTTGCCTGAGAAACATGCAGAGGCATCCATTAAACGAATTTACGGGCAAAGTTACAAAGATTTTATCGGTGAGTATAAGCCTTGGTATTTGCAAGCTCAACCTTTAGGCGATGTTTATCTTCAGTCTACTTATGCAAGCAATAGGTTGGGTGTTCAGGGCGATATACGCTATTATTACGTGTTTTTGGCGGTAGGTATTTTAATTATTGTATTGTCTTGTATTAATTTTATGAATCTGGCAACTGCCAGAGCTACCCAGAGAGCCAAAGAAGTAGGCATACGCAAGGTATTGGGGTCAGAAAGAAGCTTACTTGTATGGCAGTTTTTAGGAGAAGCGTTTATTTTTACTTTGTTGGCCACTGTATTGGCTTTGGTAGCTACCGAGGTAGGTTTAGGCTTTTTCAATCAGCTAACGGGCAAGGAGTTGAGCATAACTGTGTTGCTACAACCTGTTTTTTTGTTGTTGGCGATACTTTTGCCTATAGTAATTGCCTTATTTGCTGGTGGTTATCCAGCGTTTTATATGACCAGGTTTACACCGGCTGATGCGCTCAAAGGCAAAATGAATAGTGGCAAAGAGGGTAGAGGTTTGAGAAACGGATTGGTAGTGCTACAGTTTAGCATATCTTGTGTATTGATGATCTCCTCGCTGGTGTTGTTCCAACAGCTTAAGTATTGGCAAACCAAGAAGTTAGGCTTTGATCACAAACAACTGGTAGTGGTGCCAAAAGTAGAAAGGTTGGGCAACCAACTTGAGACTTTTCAACAAAAACTACTGCAGCATACAGGGATAGAGCAAGCAGGTTGGTCTGATGCGTCACCCCCTGATATATGGATGCAAGACCACCTAAAAGCAGCTGAAAAAAACGCCATTAAAATTCCTGTAAATATTATTAATACCCACGCTGATTACTTGAAGACTTTGTCGCTGAATGTTTTGGAAGGGCGCTTGTTTTCTCGGCAATTTTCTAAAGATACCAACCATGTGATAATGAATGAAACCGCTGTGAAAGCCATGGGATGGAAGGTACATGAGGCAGTAGGTAAAAAGTTGATATATGGGGGCGATGCAAACTATTTTTATAAAGTGATAGGGGTTGTAAAAGACTTTAACTTTACTTCTTTGCAGCAAAATATCGAGCCTTTAGCATTTTTTCACCTAGGAGCAAACCTTTATGCAGGTACCCACCGTCATCTTACATTTAAGGTGAATAAATCAGCAGATATGTCTCAAGTGTTGAGCTACGCAGAGAGTGTATGGAAGTTGCTGGCTAAAGACCTGCCTTTTGAGTTTCAGTTTATGGATGGACTATTCAGAAGAGCATATCAGGCAGAGCGGCGGGCTTCAGATATATTAATGATTTTTACGGGCTTGGCGTTGTTTATTGCAGCTTTGGGATTGATAGGTTTAGCCACGTTTTCGGCAGAAAGAAGAACCAAAGAAGTGGGCGTTCGTAAAGTGTTAGGAGCTAGTACATTACAGATTTTTACTTTGCTATCAAAAGAATATGCAAGGCTGATATTGTTGGCATTACTCATAGCTGTGCCATTGGCTTATTTAATGATGGATCATTGGTTACAGGACTTTACTTACCGGGTGACGATTGATTGGCGAAACTTTTTATGGACAGCCATAGTAGCCCTGTTAGTAGCAGGTGTTGCTGTGGTGTATCAGTCAGTTAGAGCGGCCTTTGTCAATCCGGTAGAATCGTTGCGGGATGAATAGGTATAAAACGAAAAGTTGACTTTACCAACCCCTTTGAACACTCAAAGGGGTTTTTTTCATGCACAAGTTTTGCTACATTTAGCTTTTTGAGCACTGCTTTAAAGTTATGTATTCGATTTGGTTTGGATAAATTGTAAGCTGTTGAGAGTGAGTCAAACTGTGGACTTTGAATTTAGGCAAGTTTTAAACGGTAAAAATCAAACAATCAACTATGCTAAGATTAAGGTGATTACCTGCGGTGAGCTCGTCACAGCAAGCTGCCCCGATGAGTCGCATGCGTCAAAGCTTAATTTTACGAATACTTAAAATACCGTCAAAATCATCAAAAACGACTCTTTTAGGCGCAACTCCTACGGAGCCGTGTCCCGTTTCGTTTATTTTTTCTACCAAGGTTTCTCCCCACTGGGGCTAATATTCGTAATAAGTGGCATAAAAACGAGCAAAGAGTTTTGAACGATTCCATAAAAATTGTGATTCAACACAACTTGAAGCTGGTTTTTACAGGCGGAATTTTAAGCCCTGACCAATGCGATGAGTCGGGATTTATAAATAGACCTGGTTTTAGGGTTTACAGGATTAGCTGTAGCTTCGTTTGATTAATGTTGGTATTCAGGCAATTGGTCAAAACCTGTCCTAAAAACCATTTTTGTTTAAGTATAATTTTTAAACAATGCTCCTAATACTCAGGTATTAACTATCTGTAAACTTATAATTTTTGAAAACGATTTTTTATTGATGAAAGCAGCAATTTATAACCATAGACTTTGGGTAGAAGAAGTATCTCCCCAGATTTTGAAGGAATCATTTGATCATATTTTAATTGAAAGTGGTTTTACGATATTAAATTTTATGGAGCATTTTTTCCAGCCTCAGGGTTATACTGCCATATGGCTATTAGGTGAAAGTCATTTTGCCTTGCACACCTTCCCCGAAGAAAATAAAACTTATATAGAACTGAGTAGTTGTAATGAGCAAATGTATGATTTGTTTATAAAACTGATCAAGCTACCTGTATTAAAAGAGTCTTAAAAGAATGAACTGGTTGTGCCCAACATATACAGTGTTAGAGCCAAAGGCGTGATGCTGTTGTAAACAATATTAAGATATGCTATAGCTTTAGATTGATGTATATGTATTATAGTGGTGAATACCTATTGTTCTGAGGTAGTACTTTAGATATATTGAATGTTTAATGATGAATGAAAGACTAAGTTTGCATTACCTTTCAATGTAATGCCAGTTCTGCCCAAACTTAAATTTTATGTATTACCTCCAAGAGAAACTATATCAATTAGTTAAGGTAGATAAAAGTGTGTTTGATTTTGTAGTGACTGCATCTAACCAAGGCTTATGGTGTTTGCAGGTAAAACCACCACATGACCAATGGGTGAACGAAGGATTTTGTGAAGCGTTCGAGGATCAAGTAGGTGAAAAAAAAATGTGGCAAGCACTGGTAAAGTCAAAAAATAAACAAGTCATACAGCGTAGCCTCGATTACTACCAAACAAACGAAGCATTGCCTTACTTGCAGTTTGAGTTATGCTATAAGCTTCAAAATGGCCAAGAGCTGTGGGCTACTACCCAAACCCTGGTAGCAAAAGATTTATCAGGCATACCTGTGTTTTTGATAGGGAAAGTACTGAAAAAAAGCCTTAAATCACCTAATCATCGTGTTTCTGCATCTGTGTTTGCCCAAGAGGGTTCTGTCCAGTCAGAACAAAGTGAAGGTACCTGGCCATTTCAAGATAAAGAGTTGAGCACTGCAACGAAACACTTGTTGGAGAAAACAAGTGCGATGGCAAAACTGGGTGCCTGGGAGCTTAACCTGAACACTCAGCAGGGATTTTGGTCACATACAACCCGGCAAATATATGAAGTACCTGATGACTTTGTGCCAACTGAAGACAGTATGCTAAACTTTTACAAAGAAGAGAGTAAAGAGCAGGTAAAACACCTGATTGCTCGTTGTATCAGGTCAAAAGAGGTGTTCAGTGAAGAACTAAAGGTAGTGACAGCCAAAAAACGTGAAGTATGGGTGAGGTTAGTGGGGCAGGGAGAGTTTGAAGGGGAACAATGTCAAAGAATATATGGTACGGTTCAAGACATTAACGAACGCAAGCATCAAGAGGGAGAAGCCAAAAAAATAAGTACTCGCTTGGCGTTGGCTACTCAAACCGCTCGCGTGGGTATTTGGGAATACGATATTGTCAGTAACAAACTTACCTGGGATGATTCCATGTTTGAGTTGTATGGGTTAAAATATGAAGATTTTGATGGGGTATATAGCGCTTGGGTTGGTTTATTGCACCCCGATGACGTACAAAGGGTAGAAGATGAGGTAGCTTGGGCGATTGAGGGAAAAAAAGAATTTGATACAGAGTTTAGAGTAGTTTGGCAAGATAACACCGTGAAGTATATCAAGGCTTTGGCAAGAGTACACAACGACAATCAAGGCAATGCTTTGTTTATGATTGGGACAAACTGGGACATTACCCATGAGAAACTAGCCAGCGAAAAACTCAAAGAAGCTAAAAAACAAGCAGATACAGCCAATAAAGCAAAGTCGGAGTTTCTTGCCAATATGAGTCATGAGATTCGTACCCCATTGAATGGTGTCATTGGGTTTGCAGACTTGCTGCAGAGAAGTAAACTGAATGAAACCCAACAAAAATATATTTCCACCATTTATCAATCGGCCACTTCATTGCTTGACATTATTACCAACATTCTCGATTTTTCTAAAATAGAGGCAGGCAAACTCGACCTTATTTTGGCTAAAACAGACTTGTTGAACCTAAGTCAACAAATTATAAATTTGATCAGGTATCAGGCACATAAAAAAGATCTGGAGGTGTTGTTGCATATAGACAACGACATACCAAGATTTATATGGATAGATGAGGTGAAAATGAGGCAGGTATTGGTCAATTTATTGAGCAATGCTACCAAATTTACAACCGAAGGTGAAATAGAGTTGAAAATAGACTTGCAGGAAAGGCTCGACGAAGAAATGGTTGTGTTGAGATTTGCAGTAAGAGATACAGGCATAGGTATAGCATCCGAGAATAAGGGTAAAATTTTTGAAGCATTCTCACAGGAAGACTCATCTACTACCCGAAGGTTTGGTGGCACAGGGTTGGGGTTGAGTATTTCTAATAAATTACTTGATTTGATGGGGAGCAGACTTTTGGTAGAGAGTATTGCAGGGCGTGGAAGTGTTTTTTACTTTGATATTCCGGTAAAGGCAACATTAGATGCTGCCATTGGTAAAGGAGGGTGGCAGAATATAGAAGGAATTGAAAAGGTGTTGATTATTGATGACAATAAAAATAACCGGCAGATTTTGGCAGAAATGCTCACAATTAAAGATATTGAAGCAGAAGAGGTTACCAATGGGTTGGATGCGTTAGAGCGATTGGCTGCTGGCAAAAAGTATGACATTGTATTTGTTGACTATCATATGCCTTTTATGGATGGGCTGGAAACAATTAAAAATATCAGACAAGAGTTGGCAATTACAGCACAAGATCAGCCTATTGTTTTGTTTCATAGCGCCTCAGACTACGGTGAGTTTACAGGTGACGTTGGTGCCTTAGATATTCAACAACAACTGATCAAGCCAGTAAGTATAGAGCAACTCTTCGAGTGTTTGGGCAGTTTACATAGTTTAAAAGAAGTGAGCGAGCCCGATGTTGTAGAAACAACGCAGCATTTGATGGATTTGTCGATAAAAATGCTCATTGTAGAAGACAACGCGGTAAATATGCAATTGTCTAAAGTCATTGTACAAGGAATAATGCCAGATACAACAATAGTAGAAGCCTGTAATGGGCAAGAAGCCATTGACAGATGTAAGCAAGAATTGCCAGATTTTATTGTGATGGACATTCAAATGCCTCAAATGAATGGTTATGAGGCAACTACCTACATAAGAAAAATAAAAGGAGCTGAAAATATACCTATTGTAGCGCTTACTGCTGGCACTCTCAAGGGAGAAAAAGACAGGTGTTTGGCTGCAGGCATGAACGATTATATTAGCAAGCCTATTGTAAAGCATGAATTTGTTCAAATGATTAACAAATGGGTAATTTCTGAAAAAAACATGGACACTAAAAATCATTTTAACCAAGAAGCTCTTTTAGAGACTATAGGAGATAATCCGAAAGTAAAAGAGAGAATTTATGCCAAAACAAGGGCTTACCTTGCTACTGTAATACCCGATATTCAAGCAGGTATTGCCAGTCAAAACTTTGACACAGTAAAAGCCTCAGCGCATACCCTCAAAGGGGCATCAAGGTCAATGTATTTGGGCAAACTTGCCCAAATGGCTGAAAAACTGGAAGGGGTAACCAATATGAATCCACAAGAAATTGATGACCTGGTGCAAGCCATCATACATGAAATTAATTATATAAAAACTTTGATTTAGGGCAAAAGAGGGCAGAATAACACTATTGATTTTCTGGAGTACCAGGTAATTTTAAATGCTACAAATCATTGGTTTAATTAAAGGTAAACCATTAATCCTGATATGAGAATACTATTATTTGAGAAAGATGAAGGCGAGAGGCAAAAGCTCATTCAACTGTTTCGTCAGGTAGAGCTAAAAGCTGATCTTACAACTGATGTGGCAGAGAGCGAGGAGCAAATAATGCAGCTATTGCAACAAGCTCATTATGATTGTGTGTATATAGGTGTTGATTTGTTTAGCATGCCTGATAGTGAAAAGCTGTTAATGCAAATACAGGAGCTTGGCAAACAAACGCCTATTGTGGTTTTGTTGGCTCACGAAAATGAAAAAAACATTTACCAAAGTATAATAAGTGGTGTAAGTGGTTACTTGTCGAAGCAACAGTTGACCACCCCATCTATTCTCACTAGTTTAAAGCAAGCCCTCAATAGCGTAGGCAACAAAGATCATTACGAAGTAAGCCATTTAAAGCAAGTGTTTCTCTCTGATATGGGGCACGAATTAAGAACCCCTATGTCGGCTATATTAGGGTTTTCAGGTTTATTGATGCAATCTAACCTTGACGAAAGCCAATACAAGTTTGCTCAATCTATTTACGAAGCAACCAATAACCTGTTGACCATTATCAACGATGTTTTAGATTACTCTAAAATAGAGTCTGGTAAGTTGACTATTGAGCAGGCAGATTTTAATGTAAGGCAACTGTTGCATAAAATTAAAAAACGCCTTGAGAATCAGGGAGTTCACCAGCATAAGCCTTATTTAACGCTGTATATCGACGAAAAACTGCCTGACTTTTTGAAAAGCGATGATAAAAGATTAGAACAAATACTTTGGAACCTGATCAATGAAGCGACAAAGTTTATTGTGGGGAGTAGTATAGATTTGTTTGCACGCATGATTGCCTACAAAGAGGGACAAGTTAATGTTCAGTTTGAAGTGAAATGTGCAGGGGCAAGCATTTCACAAGACCAGGTGAAAACCATTTTTGATAGTCTTAATTATTTGGGTACCAATCACTTTCAACGTTTTGGTGACATAGGGCTTGGGTTGGTCATTGTTAAGAAACTGGTTAGTTTTTTGGGAGGCAACATTGTAGTGCAGCATAATAAGAGTGGTGAGGTAAGTTTTATATGTGATTTTAGAATGGAAGTAGGGCAGGCAATTCAGGAACAAAGTAATGGCTTGGAAGATGGTGTGGCGCTAGATAATGTGCGTGTATTGGTGTGTGAAGACAACATACTTAGCCAGGAACTAACTAAAGAAATATTGCATCGTTTGGGGTGTAAGGTAGACATTGCAGATAATGGTAAGGTAGGGGTAGAAAAACTGCAAAATAAAGCCGCGCAATACGATGTGGTGTTGATGGACATCCAAATGCCAAAAATGAATGGGATAGAGGCCACTTATGCCATTAGAGAGTTAGACAGTGTGGTTAAAGATATTCCGGTAATAGCACTGACTGCCCAAAATGTAACCGATGAAAAAGACAAGTACTTTGAAGCGGGAATGACTGATTATTTGACCAAACCTTTTACACCAGCAGATATTACCCGAAAAGTATTGAAATATTTGCCCAAAAAGGCAATCAAAAACAAGCCCACAAGTGCTGCACAAACTACAGGTCAGACTACTTCACACACATTGTTTGACCTTAACTTTTTGCGCGATGCCTTTGGCGATAATCCAGTGATTTTCCAAGAGTTACTTCAATTGCTTACCAATCAGTTCTTAAAGTTTAAACAAGATGTAAGCAACGGGTTATTTATGAAAAACTGGAAGGTGATTGCCAACGCTGCCCAAATCATTAAAACAAATTTGCGTGCATTTGGACTCAAATCATTGGAAAATAAAGTAATTTTGATTGAGGAATACGCCAGTAAACAAGAAAGTGTAGGGCTTATTCCAGACTTGATCAGGGATTGTGAAGATATTTTTGCTGGTGCAATCAAAGAACTTAATTCTTTATTGGAAGATGAAAACACTACTCAAGGAAAACATTTATATAGAAACAGCTAGTGTGCAGGACGCCGAGCTATTGGCAGACTTGCAATGTAAAATGGCATGGGAAACTGAAGAGTATATGCTTGATCGTAACACAGTGTTGCAAGGGTTGAAAGCTTTATTTCATGATGTTTCTAAAGGCATATATTACAAAGTGACTCATAATGAGCAAATAATAGGTTGTATGCTCAATACGTTTGAATGGAGCGAGTGGCGCAATGGGTATGTACTGTGGATACAGTCGCTATATATTGTACCAGAGTTTAGAGCCCAAGGTTTGTTTAAACTGATGTACCAGTACTTGCAGCACAAGGTAGAAGCTGATGACAACCTGATGGGTATCAGGCTGTATGTAGACAAAACCAACGTGAAAGCCTCTAAAGTATACAAAGCCATTGGAATGAATGATGAACATTATGCCTTTTTTGAATGGTTAAACGAGTAAGTATTGCCTGAGGGTGGCTTCATCTAACTTACCTAAAGCAAAAACATTCAGCCGATAAAGACTGAATGTTTTTGACATCCTAAAAAATAAAACCCGTTACAGGTATTGGGGTATACTTATTAATTGAAAGTATACGATCCTTTTTCGATCATCTGATCGGCAATTCTTCGGCGGGCGGCCTTAGTATTATAAGCATGGGTACGGCTCAAACCTCGCAATGCACCCATTAAATTTTTATACATATCGCCTTCAGCAAAAGCACTAATGGCTTGTTTGCCCGACATATACACACTGTCTACTGTATCGTGTAAGTATACGTTGCAAAGGTCTATTTGCATTTGGCAAGCATCAGCTCCATTTCGGTTTACTAGTTTTTCTGTTCTTAGCAAAGCCGACTCAGCCGTATAAATATTCATTAACATGTCGGCCATGTGCATCATAATTTCTTGCTCTTCGCTAAACGACTTGTTCAATGCTTGCACTGCGGCACCTGCGCTTACCAACAAAGCTTTCTTCATGTGGCTAATCAGGCTCTTCTCATAAGCAAAGTTAGGCGACCCCTCAGGAGCAATCTCTGGTTTTTTGCCACTCATTAACTCTTTTTGCACCTCCATAGCAGCCCCCATTACGTTAAGCTCTCCCTTCATGCTGCGTTTTACGATGGTACCTATAGACAAAATACGGTTGATTTCGTTGGTTCCTTCAAAAATACGGTTAATGCGTGAGTCACGGTAACAGCGGTCAGCAGGAGCATCGGCAGAGTAGCCCATCCCACCATAAATTTGTACCATTTCGTCTGATACATAATCTATAGTTTCAGAACCAAATACCTTAAGCAAGGCACATTCAATGGCAAACTGCTCAAAACTCTTAAGCTTAGCTTCCGCTTCAGGTGTACCATTGGCAATCATAGCGGCAATGCTGTCGTCAATATTTTGTCCGGCGCGGTACATGGCCGACTCAGTAGCGTATAAGCGTACCGCTTGTTGTGCAAGTTTGTGTTTGATAGCGCCAAAGTTAGCGATAGAAGTTCCAAACTGCTTGCGTTCGTTAGCATATCCTATAGAGTGGTTCAAGGCAGCTTTGGCGCCACCATGAGTAGAGGCACACAACTTGATACGTCCAATGTTTAGAATGTTTACCGCAATCTTAAAACCATTTTCACGGGTAGACAACATGTTTTCTACAGGCACTTTACAATCGTTGAAAAACACCTGGCGGGTGTCTGAACCTTTGATACCCATTTTGGCTTCAGGAGCATTCATAGTAATACCACCAAAGTCTTTTTCTATAATAAAGGCAGTCAGTTTCTTGTCATCATCTATTTTGGCAAATACAATGAATATATCGGCAAACCCTCCATTGGTTATCCACATTTTTTGCCCGTTGATAATGTAATGCTTGCCATCTTCGGTCAATTCAGCCTTGGTTTTGCCAGAGTTGGCATCAGAACCTGCGTCAGGCTCAGTCAGACAGTAACAGGCTTTCCATTCGCCAGTGGCAAGTTTAGGCAAATATTTTGCTTTTTGAGCTTCGCTGCCATAATACTGAATAGGCAGGGTACCAATGCCAGTATGTGCCGATAGTGCTACTACAAACGAATGCCCTTGCCCAGTGTAGTCGGTAATCAACATCGATGAGTTGAAATCCATTCCAAAACCATCGTATTCGGTAGGTACACCAGTAGCAAGTAAACCAAGCTCTCCAGCTTTGTCTAGCAAACTACTCATAAGGGCAGGGTCTTTGGCTTCATCTATTTCTTCCAAACGAGGAACCACTTCTTTCTGAACGAAGTCTTCACAAGTTTGTGCCATCATTCGTTGTTCTTCGCTAAAATCTTCAGGGATGAAGACTTGATCGGCAGTAGTTTCTTTGATAAGAAATTCCCCACCCTTAATTAACTCTTTATTGGCTGTAGCTTCCATATTATTGGGTATGTCTATTTTAATGATTTTCTGAATTGTGCGTCTATATAATAACAAATATACTACAAAAATGTTATGCGTGCATACTATTTAATCAAGAATATTCTATTGTATTTAAAAGTATAACGACTATCAGACAAATTAACTTCCTTAAAATATAAAACCTTGTAGAAGGAGAATGTTTTTTGGCACTAAGGAATTGTTCAAAAATAAATTTACACTCTGAGGGGTGATTTTTCGCCTTGATACTTCGTTATTTTTATTGCC
>NZ_CANLRP010000132.1 GCF_947493425.1 uncultured Microscilla sp.
CGGTTTTCAAAAATACTGTCACCGCCTCAGCTCGTGTCTCCACGAGCTGATCGAAACCTGCAAAAATAATGTTCCCAGACGCGTGATGAGGCGATTTGTGGAGACACAAACCGAGGCGAAAAAAATAGTAGGGTAGGATACACTGCACGTACTCTACCTAGCTTTTAACTTCTTGAGCTCAGCAGAGTAAAACTCTAGCTTCGGTTTTCAAAAATACTGTCACCGCCTCAGCTCGTGTCTCCACGAGCTGATCGAAACCTGCAAAAATAATGTTCCCAAACGCTGTGATGAGGCGATTTGTGGAGACACAAACCGAGACGAAAAAAATAATAGGGTAGGATACTCTACACAAGTATTGGTAGTGAAAGATTAGTGTACGGTTTCAAAAAAAAATGATATATATACCAATCGGCAAACAAGCTAATCAAATACAATGATTCGGGTATCTATGAACCATTACTTTTTTTCTAAATTTAGTCCACTGATCACAAAACTATTAGCCTCTCAGACTAAAACTTTGAAAAGTTTTTTTGTAATCTTGTTATGATTAATGATTATGTTTGCACAAAAGTAAAAAACGGCTTATCCAATGCGTGTTGGATAAGCCGTTTTTTGGTGCTAAGCCAGAATTAAGCGCTAATTTTATACCAGTGCTTCATGACTAAGGAATGGTGAGAAATTAAATTACCATTCTTGAGGTAGATGTTTTGTTTTGAGACGAGGCTATTTTTTGCGCCCATAGCAGCGCTACGGGCAATAAAAATAACGAAGTATCAAGGCGAAAAATCACCCCTCAGAGTGTAAATTTATTTTTGAACAATTCCTAATGTCAAAACAAATGTGGTACAATAAGATTTTTTTATGCCAATGATCATAAGAATATTTACTTGTATTGTATTGTTTTATACGTCGTCTTTTGGACAAAACAAACAATACATCAATAGATTGCTACAAGTTGGCGCATACAAAGTAAAGGCAAATTATGGCTACTATGCCTCCAAGGGTGATACCATCCCCCAAGGTGCTTTTACAATGAAAAGCTTTGGCGCTGACGCAGCTTCTGCTGATCTGAAGCAATACTTTTCGCTCAATGGAACCTTTCAGAATCAAATGCCAGGCAGTGCCTGGAGATTTCAGTTTGGCAAGTTTAAGCTTGATGGTACCCAAGAACTGGTCAATTATCAGCTCAATGTGAAATTAAGCGGCGTTTTTCATACTGCGTTGGTGAATTTTCGGGAGGGAAAAACACACGGAAAATGGAGCCATAAAATCAACCGGGTAGATAAATCTAACATCAAGGAGACGCTTTTTGAGAGCAGTGCACTGCTTGAGAATGGATTGGCCAAAGGGATCATACGCATGGAAGACACGCAAGCAATTCTTTTGGGGAGGTTTCTTAAAAACGGTTTTGCGCATGATGTCTGGGAGGTCAACTTTGGCAATGCCCCAGACAGAACAGAGCAATGGCATTTTAAAGAAGGACGATTAGAGAAAATTGTACTTGAAAAAGATTTCCAACCCAAAACCATCTATTTATATAAAGATAACATTCCACAGGCAACAACCGTTAGCCTGGATCATGTGTACCTCAAAATACTTAGTTTGCAACATTTGAGCGATAGCACCAGTTACACAAAAATAGGCAGTAAAATAGCCTCCTTGATTCGACAAAACTCGTATTGTAATCAGAAAATCAACGATATATTTGCCGGTATGACAAGCATTTCGGGGAAAGCAATACAGATGCCGTTGTTTCAGGTAAAAGTGGCTCGTTATCCACTAATAGAAGCTGAGAAAGCACATATTGCCAACTTAAAAGCAGATTATGAAAAAAGCCTGGAGGTGAGCAAGTTTCTGCTTACCAATACCAAGCTCAACATACTTAAGCATGCCGATGAGGAAGTGTTATTTTTGCTATCAGTTGTTCAAGAAGTTAACAAAAAATACCTGTCAGTTATCAAAAAAATAGTTGAATACCAAGCAATGGGAGTACTTGATTTTTGGCAACGCAACCGCATGCAACTACAACTTGGTTTAGACAAGAAGTATTCGCCCGAAGTATTGGTGTCGTTGCAAGACTCTACCAACACGCAACAAAAAGCATTTACAGGACCCAACCCAGCGTTGCTCAATGCTGATGAGGTGGGTTATGCATACTTGGCTAAAATTGCCCAATATGCCCGATCTTGTGTAGACTCTGTAGCCCAAAAGCTCAATAAGAAACTCAGCAATCAAGAAATACAGCGACAATTGGATGCACTAGAGAAGGTCATCATCCAAAAGTTTGATCAATTAAATCGGCTAAGCGATTCTCTTGGAAAAAAACTACCCAAACGGTATAAGACAACCACAAAAGCCATGCGTCTTGCTGTCAATAAAGAAATTAAGCTATACTCTACCAACGAAGATTTGAGCACAAAATCGGCTCAGGCACGTGGCATTATTAGCTGTTTAGACAATATGAAAAGTTTGTTTAGTACGCTTGCCCAATTGCCCAAACGTTGGGATACGATTCAAAAATTATATACCGAACAGGTATGGAATCCGTTTACGGCAACTATCATGAACGACCAGATAAAAGAAAGGCTTACCGAAGCTTATCATCAGTTGTTGGTGCCTTCTATTTTGACAAAGATCAAAGTGGGGCTAACCTGTGCCCAGGCTAAGGAACTTCGCTCAATCTTAGATCAACTTTATGTACAAATGAAGGTGTTCAGAAAACAAGATACTTCAAAGTTAGAACGTAAACTCAGAAGAGAAAACGACCCCAATACAGTTTTGGAACTGTTTGGAATTTCAACCCAAATTAAAAATCTAAAAAGATGAAATTCCTTTACCCACTCACAACAATGCTTATATTTTGTTGTTCGTTTTTTATTTCGTCAAAAGTAAGCGCTCAACAAACAGGAATGCCCGAAAGGTCTAAGTTTAAGAATGCCACCACTCGCCTGTGGCTCAATACTTATGGCAATATTCGCATTTCTGATAAACTGTTCTGGATTGCCCAAACTCATTTTCGCTTTCAGGAAAAAGACCAAACAAGGTTTGCAGGGCAAGTTGGGCAGATTTATAACCGACACGCCATTAGTTATTTTTATTCTAAAAAATTTACTGCTAGTTTGGGTGGGGTGTTCAGGCTCAACGTGAATACAGATGATATTTTGGAGGGAGAGCAAACAACGGTGCCCGAATGGAGGATATGGCATCAATACCTTTTTGCGGTGCCTTTTCCCCGTCTCATGGTGTACCACCGAATACGGATTGAACATCGTTGGACGAGGGGGTTTCAGAAAAACAGTAGTTTTATTTTTAGAAACAGGTGGAGGTATATGTTAAATATGAAAATTCCACTCAACAAA
This sequence comes from uncultured Microscilla sp., assembly GCF_947493425.1. Lineage (GTDB taxonomy): Bacteria > Bacteroidota > Bacteroidia > Cytophagales > Microscillaceae > Microscilla. Next base: position 3,360 of record NZ_CANLRP010000132.1, read on the forward strand.
AATAAATTGGCTCCTGGGGCTTTTTATGTAGCACCCGAAGCAGAGTTGATTATGCAAAGTGGGAGGTCAGTAGTGAATAGTCCTATGGAAGATTTAAGGCTTCACACCTCTTTTGGGTACATACTTAAACCACAAGTCACTTTTGCCACAGGCTTGATGTATTCTTTTGGACAACAGTTAAGCAATGGGGCAATTTTCAACCAAAAATGGACGTTGCGATTTCATGTGTATTTTTCTCCAGATTTCAGGAAACTTGAAAATAGATTGCCAGCTGTTAAATAGCTGAAAGTGGTGGATGTTCTTTAGTCTACAGCTTCAAGCGACAAGTTTGAGGCTGATCTGAAAGCAACTAACCGATTTTATAAGGCTTTGATTTTTAAGTGATTATAAAATCGGCAGATGGAAGTCGATAGTCCCATACTGTTTTCTTAAGCCTTAAGAAAGTTCCTGATAAGCTCAACACATTTAAACAAAGGGGTAGCTTGTCGCTTAACCGATATTCATCGGTATTTAGAGACTTGCTCCTAACGTCAAATAAGCTATTAATACTTATATATGAAAAGACCAAGTAAAATCATCGTCGTTTATATTCTCTTGGCAGCAAGCATCACCTCTGCCATTTTACTGTTTTTTCGTGCTCAAGGCCTAAAACAAAAGCTTAGAACTGCTTTGAAGGAAAAAAAACATACCCAAGAAAACGCAAAAAAACCGCCTTACCTTGATCGTTACCTGGCAGTTGACACCTTGATTGCCCAAAAAAAATACCGCGAAGCCTGGCTTACCTATGAGAAAATACTCGCTGATATGCCCACAAACCTAAAACTCACCCGCTCTATTCAATTAAGAATGCGTAACCTGGTAGAGCTGGAAAAAATGAAAGGGATGCTTTTTTCTCATGAAACCCCTGATTCTCTGCAAGACTCGTCGTTGCAAGTACGCCAAACAGACTCGCTCGCCAGAAAAGTGACAAATAACGAACAGCAAAAAAGCGATCAGTTAGATTCCCTGAGGTTTGCCCTTGAGAAAGCAACCGTTTTTGCTCACAACCTTCGCACTCAATTGAAAGACAAGTTGTCTAGCGATTATGTAACCTTTACCAATAAAAAGGGAACAAAGGTGTATTATGTGGGCAATGTAACAGCTAAAAAAGCCAATGGCCAGGGAGTAGGCTTGTATAGCAATGGCAAGCGATACGAAGGCAACTGGAAAAACAATTTACATCATGGGTACGGCATCCTTTACTGGCCGGATGGTGAATATTACGATGGTGATTTTCAATTGGGGCAACGCCATGGCAAAGGAAGCTACCATTGGCCTAGTGGCGATAAATTTGTGGGTGAATGGAAAAATGACAAAAGAAATGGTCGTGGTATTTTTTACAAAAAAAATGGAAAAATAGTGGCAAAAGGCATTTGGCAAGACAACAAGTTTATCAAGAAGTAAATTAGTAGCGAGCTTGTAGCTTCTAGTGCAGTCAGTAGATTTTTAATAAAATAGTGTTTTATACCTGCCAGGTTTCCTAGTGCAGTCTGTAGACTTTTAATAAAATAGCGTTTTACACCTGCCAGGTTTTGAAAACCTGGCAGGTGTGGGTAGACTTCTCTTTATTATAGGTTTGCAAATATTAAATTTCAACTGCCTATACTACAAAACCTGGCAGGTATAGGCAAGTAGGCTTTTAAAATACTTGATGCAAATATTAAATTTCAATTGTCTATGCTACAAGTAGCTACAGATTTTATAATGTATCGTTTTTTAATGATTTACAAAATGCTTAGATGCCAATTTTATAAACCGCTAATAATCAATGAGCTATAAAACCGATAACATGCCTGCAAACCAACCTCAAGCTAAAGGCTTGAGGCTGTAGCAACTATAAACTACTTCACCTGCTTGGCTATAAAAATATACACCGGAAAGTGGTCGCTGTATCCCCCCAGGTAAGTACGCCCACCAAATGTACGCAATGGGTAACCCTCGTATTTGCCTCCACGCTGCTTGAGCAACTTAGGGGCAAATACCCTTGCCGACTTGGGCACATACTTGTAACTATATTTTTTGGCCATTACCAAGCCTTTACTCATAATGATTTGGTCAAATAAATACCATTGATCGCGGTAAGCCAATGATCCGATGCCTTTTTTATACAAAGGCAACATTGCGTTGTACAGATTTTTGCCTTTGGGCTTTTTACCCGAAGCTTTCAACACCTTGGTCAAACTCTTGTCGTTGGGGTTGTCGTTCAAGTCGCCCATAATCACAATCTTGGCATTTTTATCAGCGTCCAACAGCGAATCGGCAATGCTGCGAGTAAGCGTAGCCGCCTTGATACGTCGGGGCTCGCTGCGTTTTTGCCCTCCCCCACGCGATGGCCAGTGGTTGACAATAAAATGAATGTCGTCTCCATCAAACTTACCTTTGACCAACAACTGATCGCGGGTGATAAACCGGGGGTTGGTTTTGTCTGTCAAACGGTAGCTTTTGCTGAAAGTAGGGGCAAAATATTCGGGGCGGTAAATCAAGGCCACGTCAATACCTCTACGATCGGGCGACGAATAATGGACAATTTTATAGTTATACTTCTTAAGCCCTCCGGTTTTCACCAAATCCTCTACTACTTGTTTGTTTTCTACCTCACACAAGCCAATGATAGAAGGTGCATCGCCTCCGGCAAGCTTTGACAATACCCTGGCCAGGTTCTGTAGTTTTTTGTGGTAACGAATGGTAGTCCAGTTGCGTCTGCCTTCGGGAGTGTACTCTTCGTCGCGTTTCTCAGGGTCGTCAATGGTATCAAAAAGGTTCTCTACATTATAAAATGCAATGCTACCCAAGTGGTATTTTTCTTTGCCTTGTCCTTGAGAAACGGTCACACTTCCCCATACCAACAGAATCAATACTAATGTTTTTTTCATGTGTAAAACCTTTTGCCCGTTTACCGGGGGTTTGCAATAATTATGGAATAATAATTTTGTTTTGTATATTAACTTTATAGCATTCGGCACTTGCCTGGTGTTGTCCAGTGTAAATAAACAACCAAACAAGGCTCAATTTTATAAAAAAAGGTGAATAACTCCCCTTATTTTAACTATCAGCGCGTTTTTTCAGCATAAACTTCTGGCATCAACTCGCGCAAAACATATTGGATACACCACTATTTTTTGCCCAGGCAATGTTAACCTGACGTTTTGAAGTGATCAAAATTATAGGCTTCTAACGTTTTATTTGTTCTGATAAAGCAAATTTAACAATTAAATAATTTTAGATACTTCTATTACCCACTCCTCCCCTTCTTTTTCAATACTACTTACTCACTTTTACTCAACAAGTAATATCTCTTACCAAAAAGAACTTGACAGCTGTTAATATTTAACAATGGTACTTTTCTAACTTACTGGCTGTAAGAGTGCTTGCCCTTCAATAATGTTTCAAGGCTTTTTTTTATAAGTGTAAGTAAAACGTTTCAATAAAATATAGTGATTTATAAAGTGTAAAAACACCCTTAAAGGTACACGCCAATTTACCCCAAAAATGAAGGTTCATATAAACTTAACTTTGGAGTGAAATACCCAACGTAATTTTGTGACCAAATAGCAAGCAGATATAAAAAGGCCTCGCTTTATGAAAAAATTCTATCTAATTTTAATTTGCTTGGTGGCAACACTAAGTACCTCTTTTGCCCAATCTGGCTCTATTAAGGGTAGAGTAATGGACAAAGAAACTGGAGAAGCACTTATTGGTGCTTCGGTCATCATCAAAGGAACTTCACAAGGAGTAACGACCAATGTAAATGGTGATTTTTTGATGCAAAATGTAGCTGCAGGTAAGCAAACCATCGAGATTTCTTACATTGGTTACGAAAAGTATGAAACCACGCTCACTGTATTGGCGGGCAGAATTATGCGCCTGCCCACGCTCAAGCTTGATCCTCAGGCTATGGGATTGAAAGAAGTACAGGTATTGGCATCTTTCCAAGATGAAAAAAGACAACAACCTACGCCTATTTCTACCATTAGTGCGCTTGACATTAAAGAGAAAATGGGAGCGCAGGAATTTCCTGAAATGCTAAAGTCTACCCCTGGGGTATTCGTATCTACCGGAGGCGGTGCTTTTGGTGGTTCAAGCGTACGTATTCGTGGTTTTGGCTCCGAAAACACCGCCGTGTTGATCAATGGTATTCCAGTAAACGATATGGAAAGCGGTCGGGTGTTTTGGTCTAACTGGGGCGGCATGAACGACGTAACCCGCAACCAACAAGTACAGCGTGGTTTGGGTGCCTCTAAACTTGCCGTAAGCTCAATAGGTGGTACCATTAACATTATTACCAAGCCCACCGAGTTTCGCAAAGGAGTGAGAGTGTCTTATGCTATGTCAAACCGCTCGTGGAAACACCGTGCAATGGTGTCTGCTTCTACTGGATTGATGAAAGGTGATTGGGCAGTAACCGTGTTGGGCTCTACCCGCCAGGGCGAGGGCTTTCGTGAAGGAACCAGCGCCGATTCTTGGGCTTACTTTTTATCGGCTTACAAAGGTTTTGGTAAAAACCACCAACTTGTATTTACCGCCTTTGGTGCCCCTCAGGTAACCGAAGGAGGACGAAGTGCTACCTTAGAAACTTATCAGACTGTAGGCGACGAAAGATACAACCCCGCCTGGGGCTTTCGCGATGGCAAGCGTTTTAGCTCGGCACGCAACCGCTACCACAAGCCCAAGTTTATGCTGAACCACTACTGGGACATCAGCCCTAAAACCACCCTGAGCACTTCTGTATATTATTCGTTTGGTCGTGGAGGCGGTACCAGCATCAATCGTACTGCCGATGTGGGCAACCCGGTACCTTTTAACATTACCCAGGGAGCCGATGCAAGCACTTATCAGGTAGACTGGGCAGGTTTGATTGCCCAAAACCAAGCAGTGACCCCTACCAACATTATTACTGGCAACGACAACACACTGGTAAGAGGCCGATTGTCGCAATACATGATTCAAGAGTCACGCAATGACCACAACTGGTTGGGTGCTTTGACTACGCTAAACTCTCACATTACCGAAAACCTAAGCATCACTACCGGGCTGGACTACCGCTGGTACCGTGGTTTTCATTACCAGACTGTAAACGACCTTTTGGGGGGTGATTTCTGGCTAGACCGAGAACGTTTCAACGACCGCCCTGACAACAACTTATTACGCCCTAATTTTCTTGCCAAAGAAGGTGACCGCATTGGCTACGACTACACAGGTACAGTGGGCTGGCTAGGGGCTTTTGCTCAGGCAGAATATAGCTTAGGCAACCTTGACTTGTTTGTGACCGGAACCGTAGTACAAAGTCAGTTTCAACGAAACGGCAAATTTTTGCACGAAGAATTCATCGATTCGTCTTTGGGTAAGTCTGAACTACACCAGTTTACCAACTACACCGTAAAGGCAGGTGCCAACTATAAGATTACCGGGCGCCACAATGTGTTTTTTAACTCTGGTATGTTTACCCGTGCCCCTTTCTTCAGAGATGCTTATGTAGATGCCCGGGTGTCTAACACCATACGTGGAGGCTTAAACAATGAAGAAATACTCTCACTAGAAGCCGGGTATGGTTACCGCTCGCCTACTTTTGCTGCCAACCTAAATGTGTACCAAACCTATTGGCAAAACCGCACTTTGACTATGGGCACTTTTGCAAGTTATGTAAACCCTGCCACCGGAGAGTTTGTCGATGATTTTGTAACCGTACGTATGGCAGGCGTAGGCGCGCTACACCGTGGCATCGAGTTTGACTTTTTGTGGCAAATGTTGCCCGCGCTTACGCTAAAAGGGATGGCTTCTATTGGCGACTGGCGCTGGATGGGCAACGCCAAGGCTACTATATTTACCGACCCTGGTTTGCAGATTATCAACGACAACCAAACCGTATACAACGACCGCTTAAAAGTAGGTGGTTCGGCTCAGTCGGTCGCAGCGCTTAACCTCAACTACCGCTCGCCCAAATACTGGTATGCAGGCATTAGCTACAACTTCTACGATAATATGTATGCCGACTACAACCCCGTAGAAAAAACCAACCCTGAGCCTTATTTTAACCAGGTAGAACGCCTAAACAATGCCTATACTTTTGACATTTACGGAGGCAAGTCATTCAAACTAAAGAAGGGCTTGATTTTGCAGGTAAAGTTCAATGTAAACAACCTGTTCGACAACCGGTTTGTGATTGACTCAAACCAGCGCACTGCTTCGTTTAGCGACCCCAACCCGTCGCCATTTGTACAATACTACTTTGGGCGTACTTTCTTTATAAGTACAGTACTACAAATCAGGTAATTATAACCTCAGTTACATACAAACACATTAAAGATTTATATTAAAGATGAGACTGAATAGAACATTTTTTTACATTTTGCTGGGGTGGGTAGCTGTGTTAGGAATGACCAGTTGCGCCGATGAAAAAATAGCCATTCCAGAAAGCCTTATTCCACAGGTAATTACGGTAGAAGAGTTCAATACTGGCAACTACAACGGCAAACTGGTGCAAATAGAGAACGTACAGTTTGAAGAGCCAGAAGGGACCAAGTTTAATGGTACTACCTCGAACGCCAACGGTAACAAAACCGTGTCAGACTGTGCGGGCAATACTTTTTTACTATTTACCAGCACTAGCCGCGACTTTGCCAACAGTACCTTGCCTCGTGGCAATGGTACCATTACCGGGGTGGGCGCTTCTTTCAATGGTACCGTACAACTTGAGCTACGTACTATCAAAGACATTTTTGGCTTACAAGGCGAACGTTGCGACCCTACCGCTGGCATTGCGGCTATATCAGTAGCAGAGTTTAACAGCGGCAAGTATGAGGGTAAAATAGTAAAGCTTGAAAACGTACAGTTTGACGAAGCTGACGGCACCAAGTTTAACGGCACCACCTCGAACGGCAACGGAAGCAAGCGTTTGATTGATTGTGCAGGGAATGCCTTGGTGGTTTTTACCAGTACCAGTTCTGACATCTCTGATGAATTGCTACCTACTGGCAACGGTACTATTTTAGGGGTTGGATCTTCTTTTAGAGGTACGGCTCAATTGACAGTACGCTCGCTAGACGATGTAAAGGCTATGACTGCCAATAAATGTACTGTAAACCTGGGCGCCAATGCTACCCTCAAAACCATCAAAGAAATGCGGGATATGTACAAGGGTAGTGCCATTGACATTTCTGACGACTTTAAAATAAAGGGAGTGATAACGTCTGACAAAGATGCAGGTAACATTACTTCTCGTAATATTTTTATTCAAGATGCCACTGGAGGCATTGCAGTAAGGTTTACAGGTGACAATACTTTTGCCTTGGGCGACGAGGTAGAGATTGCACTGAAAGGTACCCAACTGACGGAATTTAGTGGATTGACCCAATTTGGCAATGTGCCTAATAGCAGTGCTACAAAAGTAGCAGATGGCACTTTGCCTACTCCCGAAACTATCACTATTGATCAGCTAAAAACGGGAGATTATCAAGGCAAACTCATACAATTAGAAGGGGTTACTTTTACGGGCAAGGGTACATTTGCCGATAATAGTGGCGACCAGCCTATTGCCAAAGATGGCAAAGAAACAATTTTCCGTACCCGTTCAGACGCTAATTTTGCGGGCGATGCATTGCCCACTGCTGCAGTAACTGTGGTAGGACACGCGGCGGTGTTTAACAACACTATACAAGTGCTTCCTCGTAACAAAAACGATATTAAGTAATCAATGGCTAACCTGAAAAAGATGAACTTTACATATAAAATCAATTATTTACTAGGGGTATTTGCATTGCTGACAAGCGTGTTGTTTACCTCTTGCCAAGAAGAAGAACTAGTAGTGCCAGCGAATGTTCCGGTCATTATTCCGGTCACTATTGCTGAGCTCAACACGGGCAACTACGAAGGACGCATCGTGCAAATTGAAGGGGTATCGTTCAGCGAGCCTGTAGGTACCAAGTTTAACGGTACCAGCTCTAACGGAGGCGGTAACAAAACTTTGGTAGACTGTAATGGGAACTCTACTACAGTATTTACTCCAAGCGATAAGCCGTTCTCAGACCAGGAACTGCCCATAGGCAACGGCACCATCATTGGCAAAGCATCTAGCTTTAACGGTACCATTCAACTATTGCCACGCACGGAAGCCGATTTTGCCGGGCTACAAAATGGCGGAGGGGTTGACCTTTCAGGAAATGTAACCATTGCCCAACTACGCAATATTTATCAATGTGCCAACACCCAGGTAAAAGGCGCTTTTAATATTACAGGGGTAGTGACTATTTCTCCAGAGCAAGGCAATCTTAACTCAAGAAATGTTTTTATTCAAGATGCCGCCGGTACTGGCATTGCGTTGCGCTTCAAGGCTGACCATAGCCTCAAGTTGGGCGAGCAGGTCACCATTAACTGTCAGGGTTTGGCTTTAGAAAAATTCAACGGCTTGCTTCAACTCAACGAAATAGACGAAGCCACCAACATTATAAGCAAAGGGGCAGCTACATTGCCAACCCCAGTAACTGCCACCATTGCCGACATCAAAGCTGGCAAGTATGAAGGACAACTGGTAAAAATAGAAGGGGTGGAATTTAAAGGCACGGGGGCAGTGAGCGGCACGGTAGAAATCACGACCACCGACTGTGCGCAGTCTCTGCCAGTGTATACCCGCTCAGACGCTAACTTTTCAAACACAAACCGCCCCGATGGTACCGGAAGCATTGTAGGTGTGGTAACAGTAGCTACTACCCCTCAGCTAATTATTCGTGATATGAACGATATTAGCTTTACCGGAGCCAAGGTATGTAATGCTCAGTAAAAACTTAGTACCCAGTACACTAGAGTAACCCATGGACAAAAAGATGGTTTGCAAGCCCTAAAATCAAAAAAAGCCCCTTGATCTGTATAGACCAAGGGGCTTTTTTTATCAATTCAACAGCCAACCTGTCAAGGCTTCTAAAATTTCACCTAAAAAGCCTCGTTTAAATCTGTTAAATCCCCGGTTATTTTTTTGACCGCATTAAATAAAGAGCGAGACTTATCAGGAACAGGCGTAGCTTTTAAAGCATAAGCAGCATAATCGTCGTTGAGCCCTATAGCAAAATTGGTACGCTTTACCCAGGCACGCTCCTCCAGCTCTGTCATTACTTCCATGTCCATTTTTTGGTGCAAACTTTCTCTGGCATTTTTTATAATATAAGCATCCACGTCCAGGTCTGCCATCATAAGCGACGAACTTTTGAACACCTCTATTGCCCGGTAAGGAATATGCCAAAGTACTATTTGCGTAAACTGGGCGGTAGTCTGGTATACATCCAATACTTTAAAAATACTATTACAGTTGATCGTGTGCAAACCCCATTTTGCCACTGCAGGGTCTAGCTCAAACAAAGGCGCCGCCTTGCTGGAAGCCACGACAAACCTGCAGTTTTTGACAGGTTTGCCGGCAAAATAAGACATATCGACAAAACAAGGCGAACGCAATATAAGCCCTGGCTCGTATTGAGCAATTGCCTGAGCAGGCAAACTACAGTCGCGATAAAACATCGCCATGCCAGGCAAAGTCCAGTGAATAATCTCGTCGATATTGTCAGGTAAAAATGAATGATGAGTGTCTTCAGTCATTGAAATGAGTTAAAGTAATCTTACCCACAGACTAGTGCACTGGAAACTAAATTCCTATCATATTATTCGGAGTCTTTAGCCCGCTTACTTTACTTCAAAAAGCTTACGTAGCTTTAGCTATGCGCACTTTTTGAAGTGCGTCAGCAAACAAAATACCTCGAATAAATAATATATTTATTTAATCCCCAATGCACTAGTGGGGTAAGGCCAAAATAAGAGTAGATCGTGTGGAATATTGATAGTAAGCGCCGAAGCAGAATTAAATATATCTGATAAGTAGGTGTAACTGTCATATTATAAACAAATTATCCTTACCTGTAGCATATAGCTAATTGCTGGCGGCTACTTAACTGTAAACTTAAACACTATAGCTGGAAGTGAAGTAGTAGTGTATCATGGGGCAATTTCTTTTCTTAAGAAAAATTATAACATTGCTGTTTCTAATTTTTTATCTTTGCAAAACTACGGGCATTGCATTGCTCAATTATTTGGTTCCCCCATGGCGTCATATAACTGACAGTCAGTACTTTTTTTAAAACGTTGAGTGGAGGGTTAAAGGTTACTTTTTTTAGCTTAAATGTATATTGTTTGAGCCAACGCTGATTCAAAGAAAATAAAAATATATCATAATGAATATAGGAGACAAAGTAAGGACACTTCATGGTACAGAAGAAGGTATTATATCTAAAATAAGTGGCAATGTAGTAGAAATAGAAATAGAAGATGGTTTTTCTATTCCAGTGCTCAAAAACGAAGTAGTAGTGATAGCCAAAGAAGAAGAAAAACGCTTTGGAAGTGGCTATCAGGAAGAAGAACAAGGCAGGTTTGCGGCACGCCCCACCGATAAATCGCCTGCCAGCCCAGCTGTTTTTTCCAGTAAAGGTATATATACCGCCTTTGTGCCCGTGAACGACAAAATGTTTTCTCTGTATATTGTTAACAATACCGATTTCGACTTGCCTTTTACCGTAGGGGTAGAAAAAAATCAAAACCACCAGGGTTTGTATGCCGGATTGATTCGTGGGCGCGACTCGATCAAAATAAATGAAGTAAACATCAAAGACTTTGACAATTGGGGCGTGTACATATTTCAGTTTTTGTTTGCCAAACGAGGCTATTTTGCTATCAAAGCCCCTTTTGTTAAAAAAATGCGTTTCAGAGCTTCTACCTTTTTCAAGAGCAAAGCCAAAGCTCCAGTCATTGAAAAAGAAGCTTATCTTTTTCAGCTCGACAAAGATGAAACCAGTGGCACACTCAGCAGCCACGACATTGGCGATATACCTCAGACCGATGCCGAAAGCCAGGCGCAGGCAAAAGCTCAGCAAAAGCCGCTGGATGCAGCCAAACTCAAAGAACAAATGTTTGCCAAAAATGAGACGGTTACTGTTAAAGACAAACCCCAGTTTGTTGAAACACCCGAGTTTGAAGTAGACTTGCACATTGATAAACTCACGGGCGACTCAAATAAGATGAACAGTGGCGAAATACTGGAGCTGCAGCTCAAAACATTTGAAAATAAGCTGGAAAATGCCATTGCCAGTGGAATGAGCGAGATTATTTTTATTCACGGAGTAGGCAACGGGGTGCTCAGCAAAGAAATACACAAGCGTTTGAGCAAAAACAGTGACATTCAGTACTACGAAGATGCTCATAAAGAAAAGTTTGGCTATGGTGCCACAGCCGTAAAACTGAAGTAGCATCTTTGAACAAAACCTTTCAAATAAAGTAACAAATCCCTGTTCGTTTTACCTGAACAGGGATTTTTTGATGAACAAATTTTAACGTGTAACAAAGTAAAGAGTGGAGGGTTGGGTAAGTGTTGGAAGGGGCTAAAACTTCATCAAAAATTCATACTTGTTTTAAGCTTTTTCGCCTAACTTTGTTGCCTGGAAACGTGGTCAAAATTCAGGATTGTATATTTTTTAGTCACACTTTAGAAAGGAGGTATTGTTAATGTCGTTTGTGCTTACCAAAGATCTTTTAGACAAGGTAGAGAAAGCCGTTGATACTAAAAATAGTCAATTTGTAGAAAACGAGCTCTCACGGTTGCGTCCAGCCGATATTTCTACGGTATTGAACGAAATGGATACCGAGCAAGCTATGTTTGTGATGGACTTGCTGGCGGTAGAAACAGCAGCAGAAATTATCAGTTACCTCGATGAAGATGTGTGTATCCCTTTTATAAGAAATTACCCCTCTGAAACCATTGCTCAATGGATTAATCACATAGACTCAGATGATGCCGCAGATATTTTGAACGAGTTGCCCTTACAAACAAGGGAAGAAATCATTGCCTTTTTGGACAGCAAAGAAAAAGCTGATTATATCATAGATCTTTTACACTATGAAGAAGACTGCGCCGGGGGCCTAATGGCAAAGGAACTGATCAGTGCCAACATCAACTGGACGGTGATTCAGGCTATAGAGGAGATTCGCCGACAGGCAGAAAAAGTTGAAAAAATTTACTCGTTGTATGTAGTCGACAACCAGGAACGTCTGCTGGGGAGGGTGTCGCTCAAAAAAATTATTTTGTCGAACGACGAAACCCGGATTGCAGACATTTATGAGCAAGGCATTGTGGCTGTAAAAACCTATCAGGACGAAGACGAAGTGGCAGAGATAATGCGTAAGTATGACCTGGCAGCAGTGCCCGTGATCAACGAACGAGGCAAGCTCATGGGGCGCATTACCATTGACGATGCCGTAGATGTAATCACTGAACAGGCAGAAGAAGAACGCCAGATTATTACGGGTATTTCTGAAGATATAGAAGAAGACGACAATGTACTGATGCTTACCAGGGCACGTTTGCCTTGGCTCATCATAGGTATGGCGGGCGGCTTAATGGGCGCACGTTTTATTGGGCTTTTTGAGAAAGACCTGGCAATACTTCCGGCAATGGCATTTTTTATCCCGTTGATTACAGCTACCGGAGGAAATGTGGGTATCCAATCTTCATCTATTGTGCTTCAAAGTTTGGCAAATAAATCTATGATTGGCGTCAATTACTTTCAGCGTTTGTTCAAAGTGTTGATCGTTGCCATTATCAATGGAGTAGTCATTTCGGTCATTGTGTTTGGGTTTACCATTATTCTGGGGCAAACCATCAACCTGGCAGGCATTGTAGCCATTTCATTGTTTTTTGTGGTATTGCTTGCCTCATTTATGGGTACTATTACCCCATTGGTGCTCGACAAACTGGGCATTAATCCAGCGTTGGCAGCCGGGCCTTTTATTACTACCGCAAACGACTTGCTGGGCTTGGCTGTCTATTTTTCGACTGCTCATATGCTCTACAGCTTTTAAATACTGGACATATAAAGCGAAAAAACAGCACTGAGCCAATCATTTTGCTCATGTAGAGCAAACCGCCTTGCCTCTAAAAAAAACTTTTACGAACTTAGTTATTGTAGTACTCAACAGTGCTCATGGCGTATTTTTTATAAACACACACTAGATTCATTTACAATATGGCTTTTAATATACTCATCATAGATAAAATGCACCCCTCTATTACCTCGTTGCTTGAGTCGCGTGGTATTCAGGGTGACTACCGTCCGGATATTACCCGCGCAGAGATTTTGACAATCATAGACCAATACGAGGGCTTGATGGTTCGTAGTAAAACTGCTATCAACGAAGAACTAATTGGGCGGGCACCACGCCTCAAAGTGATTGCCAGGGGGGGTGCCGGACTTGATATAATAGATTTATCGGCAGCCAAAGCCAGAGGAATTAAGGTATTGAATGCCCCAGAGGGCAACCGTGATGCAGTAGGCGAGCAAACTATAGGCATGTTGTTGTCTTTGTTACATAATGTACAACGTGCCGATTCGGAGGTAAAGAACTTTGCCTGGAAACGAGAAGCAAACCGGGGAGTAGAGCTTATGGACAAAGTAGTGGGGGTGATAGGCTACGGTAATATGGGCAAGGCTTTCGCCAAACGCTTGAGTAGCTTTGGGTGCAAAGACGTGATAGCATACGACCGCCGCCCCGACCGTGGAGACGAATATGCCCGACAAGTGTCTATGGATGAAGTGTTTGAGCGCGCCGAAATAATAAGTCTGCACGTACCACTCGACGAATATACTTATGAGCTGGTAGATGATGATTTTTTAGATTGTTTTGAGCATAATATTTACTTGGTAAACACGGCAAGAGGCAAAGTACTCAGGCTGGATGCATTGCAACGAAAAATACAAGAGGGAAAGGTGTTGGGAGCGGCTTTGGATGTGCTCGAAAACGAAAAACTACAAACGCTGAGTGAAACAGAAAAACAAAGTTTTGAGTTTTTGCGCAAGTCGCCCCACATTATCATGACGCCCCATATTGCCGGCTGGACACACGAGTCTTTCCAGAAAATAAATGAAGTATTGGTAGATAAGATTCAACAGTATTTGCAAGTCAAGGAGAAGATTTAGTTTTTTGTGGCGCTGTTAGCTTTTCTGGTCTTTGTGGAGCCTTTAGCCGTTAGCTTTTAGCTTTTCTGGTCTTAGTGGAGCCTTTAGCCTTTTTGTTCTTCGAAGAGATTAGCCGTTAGCTTTTAGCCTTTTTTGGTCTTCGTGGAGCCTTTAGCCTTTTTGTGCTTCGAGGAGATTAGCCGTTAGCTTTTAGCCTTTTTTGGTCTTCGTGGAGCCTTTATGTGCTTCGAGGAGCTTTAGCCGTTAGCTTTTAGCCTTTTTTGTTCTTTGTGGAGCCTTTATGTGCTTCGAGGAGATTAGCCGTTAGCTTTTAGCTTTTTTGTGCTTCGAGGAGCTTTAGCCGTTAGCTTTTAGCCTTTTTGTGCTCTGTAGAGTCTTTCTACTCTTCGTGTAGTTATTCTCGCTTTCGCAAATATGATAATCACCAGCAAGCAAAGGCTAAAGGCCAAAACAGTTAAACTAAAGCTAAAGGCTAAAAACCAGCGTAGCTCAAGAAAAAGCTAAAGGCCAAAAGCTCCCTACAAACAGTTAAACTAAAGCTAAAGGCTCACTACAAACAGTCAAACTAAAGCTAAAGGCCAAAAGCCCAGCATAGCTCAAAAAAAGGCTAAAGGCCAAAAGCCCAGCGTAGCTCAAAGAAAAGCTAAAGGCTCACTACAAACAGTTAAGCAAAGGCCAAAAGCCCAGCGTAGCTCAAGAAAAGGCTAAAGGCTCACTACAAACAGTTAAGCAAAGGCTAAAAGCCCAGCGTAGCTCAAGCAAAGGCCAAAAGCCCAGCATAGCTCAAGAAAAAAGAAACCAAAATTAAAAAATGAGTAATAGAAAGAAAAACCTGATTTATTCAGTAGTGTTGTTGTCGTTGGTAGGCATAGTTTATTTGTATCGTAAAAGTCAACACAAAGAAAATTTGGCGAAAGCCAAGGCAAAAACAAGCCAAAAAGCCCCAAACAAGACAAACAAAGTAAAAGTGACTGGGACTACTATGGGCAAGATTGTATACAATGTAACCTATTTGGACGACCAAAACCGTGACTTCAAACAAAGCATCGACTCGGTATTGGTAGCGTTCAACGAGTCGTTGTCTACTTATATCCCCTCTTCCGAAATTTCTACTTTTAACCAAGGCACAGAAGTGAGTTTTCGGTCTCCGTTTTTTTACCCGGTACTGGCAAAGAGTCAGGAGATATACCGCCATACTAAAGGAGCTTTCGACCCTACAGTAGGTCCTTTGGTCAATGCCTGGGGGTTTGGGTTTAAAAAGGCACAAGAGGGCAAAGTACCCGTAGACTCACTCAAACAGTTTGTGGGATTCGACAAGTACCTGAAATTTGACAAGCAAAAGCTCCAAAAAAACAAACCAGGCGTCGTGCTCGATTTTAGTGCCATTGCCAAGGGTTATGCAGTAGACGTAGTAGGTGAATATTTGGCAAGTCAGCAAATAAAAAACTACGCGGTAGAAATTGGTGGCGAGGTACGGTGCCGAGGTAAAAATGCAGAAGGTAAAACCTGGCTGTTTGGGGTAAAAAACCCTGAATACAAAGCAGGAAAAAGCAAGGGTAAATCGTCGGTGTTCAGTGCCATTTATTTAGACAACAGGGCAATGGCTACTTCAGGCAATTATGAGAATTTTTATGTAAAAGACGGCAAAAAATACGCGCATACTATAGACCCTGCCACAGGATACCCAGTAGAGCACTCATTGTTGAGCGCCTCGGTGCTTGCCCAAGATTGCATGACGGCCGATGCCTACGCTACCGCGTTTATGGTCATGGGCTTTGAGAAAGCTAAAGCATTGCTTGCCCAACACAAAAACCTGGATGCTTACCTGATTTATGCCGATGACCAGGGCAAGCTACAGGCCTACATGACCAAGGGTGCCAAAAAGTATTTGGCAAAGTTGTAAAGTCAACTATTCCAACTAATCACCTAAAAAAGTGGCGAATTGCCAAAAAATTAACGAAAATTACCTAGTATAAAACATTAATTAACATATTATTTTAGCCAATATATAACAAAATTTTTTGGCTTAAACCATTCAAACTACCAAAGAATAAAGAGGTTAATCATTTTTAGATGGTTCACCTCTTTTGCTATTTTGGCACTTTTCAAAAACTAAAGGGAGTAGGGCTATAAACCCAGCAAGGGAGGTTATTGGCTAAATCCAAACAGGGAGAGGCATTTTGTGTGTATATTTGTGTAATCCAAAAAATATTACACTCACATAAAAACACTTCGCTATATGAATAATTTAATCCATACCTCCCAAAATGAAAAAACTGATGAGCACTTCAACCAATGGTTTAGTTCCCCTTATTTTCATATCTTATACAAACACCAAAACTACCAGGAGGTTCAACATTTTTTAGATCAATTGGTAGACTTTTTACAACCCCAACCCCACCATAAATTGCTTGACCTGGCATGTGGCAAAGGAAAACACGCCATTTACCTAAGTAAAAAGGGGCTGGACATGACTGGGTTGGATATTTCGGAAAACAACCTGCGCTATGGGCAAAAGTTTGCCCACGAACGCCTGCAGTTTGTACAACAAGACATGCGCGAGCCTTACCAGGAAAATCATTTCGATTTTATTTTGAACCTCTTTACCAGTTTCGGTTTTTATGACCAGGACACAGAAAACCAAAAGGTGCTCGATGCAGTGCATACGATGCTCAAGCCAGGCGGAAAGTTTTTCCTTGATTTTATTAACCCACCTGTATACGAGCGCAACCTAATACCTTATGAGTTGTCGGTAGTACAAAACATTAAGTTTCAGGTAACCCAAAAGGTAGAAAATGGTATGCTTACCAAAGGAATTCATTTCAATGACAATGGGCAGGACTTTCACTTTGAAGAAAGCATCAAACTATTGTCTTACGACAAGTTTCAAGAGTATATAGAAGCGTCTTCTTTGCGTTTGCTACAAACCCTGGGAGGGTATGATTTTAGCCCTTTTGAGGAAGCAGACTCTGAGCGAATGATATTTGTACTGGAGAAATAATAGGCGGTGAGACAATCACTCCATTGGTACACGCCGGGCTGGTGTGTGCCTATACACCAAATGAATACCATCCCCCAAAGAAAAAAAGCACAGGCCGAAACGACTTGTGCTTAATAAAGGTGGGTAGGTAAAACATAACAAATAATTTTATCTCAGACAACGGTACCTACAAATAGGGCTTTCTTATAAAAAATGAGCAACCCCTCTGAAGCTTGCAAAGTATAAAGTTTCGCTCGGTCGTGAAGACACTGCCTGAGGCAATAATGTGGTTTTTCGGGGGCATATTCTCCTAAATAGCCTTTTATAAGAAAACCCTGTACCTACAAATACCAAGGTTCAAACACCGCATCCTGGGTATAAGCGTCTGCCTGTGGGTGGGCAACTAACTTTTCTAACGTAGCCTGATGAACATTAAGTTTTTGCACGTCTTGCTCCAACGCTTGTACCTTCTCAAACAAAATACTCGACAAGTTCTTGACTTGTGCC
The DNA here is from genome assembly GCF_947493425.1 of uncultured Microscilla sp. Lineage (GTDB taxonomy): Bacteria > Bacteroidota > Bacteroidia > Cytophagales > Microscillaceae > Microscilla. Next base: position 20,886 of record NZ_CANLRP010000132.1, read on the forward strand.
TCTACCAATGCTTGTAGGTCAGGGTTTGCCCCTGCCACCACAGAAGGTTTCTTTTTGGGAGCGTTTGCTTTGGCTTTGGGCTTCGTCTTTTTGTTTTTTGGGGTAATCTTCCAAACTATTTCGCGGGTGTTGTTGTCTATACCTAGGCTATCCATACTATCTTGTGTTTAAGGGTAACAAACTCAATTTGTTAATTATATTGGCTTAAAATCTTTTATATGACAAATATAGAAGCATTTTTAAAGTTAAGCCAATTTTTTAAACAAATTTTTGCTATTTTTTTGAGCAACAATTTTAATCGATCGTCCACAATTGATGGTTTTCTCATAATTGAGAATTGATAAAACCGCTTCGCAAACCATAAAGCAATAAAACCATTCTTAAATGAATAGGTATTTTCGTAATTCTATGTATTTTAGCCACTCTAAACAATTGTGTAGTACAAATGCCTGACTTTACGCCTGATTACAAATATTATTGCGAAATATTTAAAAATACCCCCAAACCCTTTGCTTTTACCAATCTTGATTTGCTCAACGAAAATATTCGGCAAATTTTGAAACGCACAGGTAGCACAAAAAAAATAAGGGTTGCCTCCAAATCGGTACGCTGCCGCGCGGTGCTTGAGCATGTATTTGCCGCAAGCAATCAGTTTCAGGGCATTATGAGCTTTCACCCCCAAGAGGCGGTATGGTTGAGCCAACAGGGTTTTGACGACATTCTGATGGGTTACCCCGTTTGGCACGAAACCGACCTAAAGGCAGTAGCTGAAGAGGTAAAACAAGGCAAAACGCTGATACTCATGATAGACAGCCCCGCCCATGTACAGCGCATCAATGCTATAGGGCAAGCTTTGCAAGTGGCGTTACCCGTGTGCATAGACATAGACATGTCGTCTAAGTTTCCGGGCATTTATTTTGGCGTGTTTCGGTCGTCGGTGCACAACGCTACCGAAGCCCTAGAGGTATACGCTGCTATAGAAACCGCTGAGTTTGTAACGCTGGATGGTATCATGGGTTATGAGGCGCAAATAGCGGGTTTGGGCGACAAAGTGCCTGGGCAGGTGGTGAAAAATGCCATGATTAAATTATTGAAAAAACGCTCGATCAAAGAAATAGCTCGTCGCAGAGCTTCGGTAGTGCAAGCACTAGAGGCAAAAGGGGCAAAGTTGCGGGTAGTAAACGGTGGAGGTACGGGCAGCCTCGAAAGCACGATCCAGGAAGAAGTAGTGACTGAGGTAACGGTGGGGTCAGGGTTTTATACACCTGGCTTGTTCGACAACTACAGCCAGTTTAGCCACTTGCCCGCTGCTGCTTATGCTATAGAGGTAGTGCGCCAACCCGTGCCCGGCATGTATACTTGCCTGGGAGGGGGCTATGTGGCATCGGGGGCTATAGCCAAAGACAAACAACCTGTGCCTTATTTGCCACAAGGCTTTCGCCTGACCGACAATGAGGGCACAGGCGAGGTACAAACGCCTATTACTTACCAAGGCACCGAAACTTTGACGTATGGCAGCCCCATATTTTTGCGCCATAGCAAGGCGGGCGAATTGTGCGAACGTTTCAACGATATGCATTTGGTGAGTGAGGGCAAGATCATCCGAAAGGAAAAAACTTTTAGAGGAGAAGGAAAGTGTTTTTTATAGTTGGTAGTCCATAGTTGGGAGTCAGGAGTTGGTAGCTTCTGCAAGGTGCTGGGAACTGGGGTCTAGGTGCTGGGTTTTTACACCTTGTTTTACAAGCAACTAATCATTAGTCGGGAGTTGGTAGCTTCTGCAAGGTGCTGGGAACTGGGGTCTAGGTGCTGGGTTTTTACACCTTGTTTTACAAGCAACT
>NZ_CANLRP010000133.1 GCF_947493425.1 uncultured Microscilla sp.
GCATGGGTCGTTTGGTTTTTTTCGCAATTAACTTTTACGACCCTTTTGCATTTTTGTTAAAACTGTACGGACTATTGGTCATAGTCTTTAATGTCTGTATCGGTGTTGGTCATGACCAACGAACGCCCGGCAAAGTCTGTTTTAACCCCACCTGGCTCTACCAAACGCACTTTGATATTGAAAGGCTCAAGTTCAAACCTAAGCGATTCGGTGAAACCTTCTAATGCCCACTTAGTACCGTGGTATAAAGAATTAAAAGGCAGGGCAATCAAACCGCCAATAGAAGTAATATTGACAAACCTACCTGCTTTGCGCGCTCTAAAATGAGGCAATACTTCGCGAGTAACCCGCATTACACCAAATAAATTGGTATCGTATTGTTTCGCGATTTGCTCTTCGGTAGCGGTTTCAAAAGGACCTGCCAAACCATAACCCGCATTGTTTACCACCACATCGATGCCACCAAAGTCTTTGATTGCCTGGTGGATGGCGGTTTTTACTGATTCGTTGCTGGTCACGTCCAAGGCATATAGTTTTACATTGTCTAATCGGTTTAACTCGGTTTCGTTTTCAGGACGACGCATCGTACCTGCTACTTGCCAACCTTTAGACTGAAAAAACTGAACGGCTGCTTTGCCTATTCCTGAAGAACTTCCGGTGATTAGTACTGTTTTCATCTGTTAAGTATTTTTAAAGTGAATAAATATTCATTAAATAATTAAAAAATAGGGTGCTTTACCTGTCAACTGATAACTTAAAAGCACCCCAAAGGTCTTATGCTTCTACATTTTCGCTCAAACCAAAATTGGTTTTGATCATTCCATGAAAGTCTTCCAATGTCATGCTTTGACGAGCTTGCCAAAGTTGTTTGGCGTCTTCGCCTGCCACATACTTCATTTGGTCACTTTCACTGGTGGCTGCTTCATAAATTACCTCGGCAATTTGGGCAGGTGCTGAGCGTTGTAAAGCGCGGTTTTCGTCAGTATACGCTGCAAATATTTTTTCTAAGTGCTCATTGTATGCCTCTATGTCGGTATCGGTGGTAGTCATTGCAAGCGAACGGCTGGCAAAATCGGTATTTACCCCACCAGGCTCTACCAAGCGTACCTTGATATTGAAAGGGTCTAACTCAAACCTGAGAGATTCGGTAAAGCCCTCCAAAGCCCACTTGGTACCGTGGTACAACGAAAAATAAGGCAAAGTAATTAAGCCGCCAATAGAAGTAATATTGATAAACATGCCTGCTTTGCGTGCTCTAAAGTGAGGCAACACTTCGCGGGTAACCCGCATTACGCCAAACAGGTTGGTGTCGAACTGGCGCTCTATTTGAGCTTCCGAAGCGGTTTCAAAAGGCCCTGCCAAGCCATAACCCGCATTATTAATCACTACATCTATGCCGCCAAAGTCTTGAATGGCTTGGTTGATGGCTGCTTTTACCAACTCATTGTTAGTAACATCCAATTCATATATTTTTACATTGTCTAATTGGTTCAAATCGGTTTCTCGCTCTGGTCTACGCATTGTAGCTGCCACCTGCCAGCCTTTAGCTTGAAAAAACTGAACGGCTGCTTTGCCTATTCCTGAAGAGCTTCCGGTGATTAGTACTGTTTTCATCTGATTTGTTTGGTTTTAGAGTTTATTAAAATGAATAATTATTCATCTATTAGTTAAAAAAATATTCAATGATTGATTTTCAAGTTTTTTACTCAACTTATGCCTTCATAGCATCCCAGATAACTTGAAAAGAATGCTCTATTCGTTCTGAGGTCATTTCAAACTTTTGCACTATGTGTGCTTGTGCCAATTGACGCACAAAGCCTGCCATTAAACCCAGCAATACTTCGTTTTCTATAGGTTTGATCAACAATTCTTGTTTGCCTCTTTCCATTAATTCAATAATGGGCAACATTTTGGTCTGCCCTATTTGTTTTGCTTCCTGGCTAATATAAGGCGAGTGGTAATATTGCTCCATAAACACCCCTTCTTTGAAGCTTGCCATTTTGTTTTTCAAAGCATTGACAAATAGCTTTTTCATGCACACCTTGATAGGTTCGGCAGGATCAAAGCCTACAAACAGGTTTTCGGTAGTTTGTTTTTTTAGATGAAGATAAAGTTGATTGATTAGCTCTTCTTTATTTTTAAAATAAATATATACTGTTCCAGTGGCTAGTTTAGCCTCCTTAGCAATCTTGGCTACCGTAATACCAGCAATGCCCACTTCCTGAATTAAGTGGAGTGTCGCCTCATAAATTACCTCTATTTTTCGCTCATCTTTAACTCTCACGATGCAATGATAGTGAACATTTATTCACTATACAAGTAAAATGAATATTTATTCACAAATAGAGCATAAAAAAACCCAAATAGCCACATCTTGCGAATGATACAGCTATTTGGGTGGTGTAATTTTGATAAGATTAACAATCCTCCAAAGCTTATGAGTTAGCCAGTGTACAAGTAGTACAATTGCCAGGGAAAAGGTTTTATGAGAAATTTCTTCCTATAGGGTCAGTATGGCTTACTCTCTCTGTTTGCCTTATGTACCCATAAGCCTTGAGTCTTGCAAAAATAACCTGCATAAGACCATTACATATCTTTGCTTACGTCTACTAATTTATACTTGGACTCATATACTAAAGAAATATGCCACAGTGGAGTTATTTTTTTTATTTTTTCGATATTTTTTTATCAAGCTACTGACTATCAACTACATAAATCTGTCAGCACAAGCAAATCTCACCTTTTTTTGGTAAGAATAGCCCTCACGTAGGTGCAATACATCTCTTGCAACATTCAAGAGGTTACCGCATGGATTTCAGGCAAATAATGAACACGCAAAGTACAAAAATACAATGGAGTTTAGCCTAAGGAACATGTTCAAAATAAGTGTCGAGATTGAGGGCATAAACTCAAGGCTGACTGAGGCAGTTTTTGCGGGCAAGGCAACATCCGGGGGATGTTGAGCCAGACCGTGGGACGGTACCACGGACAATAAAAGTAACGAAAGTCAGGAAAGAGGATATGTTCTAAACCGGACAGTTATTGCGATCACGTTCCTAAAAGAATAAGCAGGAATGCTACTTGCCTTGAAAGTTTGCTTTACGCTTTTGAATAAAAGACATAATGCCTTCGGTATGGTCTTTAGTTTTGGAGGCGTGGTCTTGGTAAGTCGCTTCCATCTCTATCATGTGGGATAAGTCTGATTGATACGCCTGGTTGAGTAAACGCTTCATCATACCTATAGCCTTGGTAGGCGCGTGGGCAAAATAGGCCAGTTCTTCTGCCAGCACTTCGTCTAGGGTTTCAGCAGATGTTACCCTATTTACAATCCCCCACTGCTCAGCCTCCACAGCAGTAAGTGGTGTGCCTTTGGCGGCAAGTTCGAAAGCCTTGTTTCGGGGCAAAAGTTGTGACAAGAAATAAGATGCCCCCGCGTCCATTACCAGCCCTATATTTACAAATATCTGCACCAGACTTGCATCTTCGCTGGCAATAATCATATCGCAGGCAAGCGCCAACGAACAACCTGCCCCTGCTGCTACCCCGTTCAAACGACAAATCACGGGTTTGGCAAGGTGACGCAATGCTTCTATTATGGGTTTGTAGTTTTGATTGATGATCTCAGAAGGTGCTCTTCCTTGCATGTTTTCGGGTGCTTTAAGGTCATGTCCGGTACAAAACCCTTTGCCCGCGCCAGTGAGCACAACTACCCTTACGTTGGTGTCTTTGGCAGCTACCTTAAGGGCTTGCACCAGTTCGGCAGATAGTTGGTTGTTAAGTGCGTTGTATACCTTCGGACGATTGAGGGTAATAGTGCAGGTATTGTCGGTTACCTGATATAAAATACACTGGTAATCGGCAGTTTTTTCGGTGTTCATTCAAAATATTTTTAAGGGTGGAAATATTGGCAAAGACTACAAAAGTACCAGCACAGTGATAAAGTTTACTACAAAGCCCATGAAAAAACCAGCAGCTACTTGTGCGGGGCTGTGTGCATCAAGGTAAAGGCGAGCTGTCATAACCACCCCCACCAATATAGTGGCAATCAAGATAGGGTAAAACAACGCACTTTCGCCCAGACGATAATTAAAGCCAAGCAATATGCCTAGTATACCACTCATACCCACACTATGGGCACTTATCTTCCAAAAAAAAGTAATAAGAGTAAGTAAAAGCAAAGAGAGGGTGACACTTGCCAACACTAGAGTGATAAAAGGGTTTTGAGCTTTTATTTCAAACAGTACTGTAGCTATTACATAGATCAAACTGGTGAATACAAATACCCAGCGTCGGTCTTGGCGGTTTTGCATGTGCAGGTTTACCTCTGAATAGGTTTCCAAAGATTCGTCTTCTGTTTGGTATTTGGGTTGAGGGGTTTGTATTTGGCGCGACAACAACCATATAGCGGCAGTGCACATTGGAAATACAAAAGTCATAATAAAGATAATGCCCAAAAAAGGAAGTTTGAGCGAATGGCTCACTGGGGCTACTGTAGGAGAAGTAAAATAAAACAACACTGCCAACAGTATAGAGGGCAACAACAAAGGATGTAAGACCAGCGATATGAAGTAAGCCACTCGCTGGCTGTTTATATCTTTTTGCGGATTATAGGGGAATATTTGTTTTCTTGAAATCACACCAACTTGTTTTTATTTTGAGCAACCACCAGCGTACAGTTACCTATTACTCAATCCCCGTGCATCGGGTTTTGGGTCAAAATAAGTAAGCTTACTTTTGAGTGGTTACCTAGTAACAAACAAAATAAGTTATTTGATTACAAGATTACAACTTTTTTCGTAGACGAGCTACAGGAATTCCTAATTGCTCGCGGTATTTTGCCACAGTACGTCGGGCAATTTTATAGCCTTTTTCTTTGAGCAACTTTTCCAGTTTATCATCAGAAAGAGGTTTTTTCTTATTTTCTGAGTTTACTAACTCTTTCAATACATGTTTTACCTCACGGCTGCTTACGTCTTCGCCTGTTTTGGTAGAAATACCCTCAGAGAAGAAATATTTAAGTGGATAAATTCCAAAATCGGTTTGGATAGACTTGCTGTTGGCCACCCTTGATATGGTAGAAATATCCATGCTGATCTTATCGGCAATATCTTTCAAAATCATTGGGCGGAATTTGCTCTCGTCGCCTTCCAGGAAAAATTCGTACTGATACTCTATGATGGCGTTCATTGTTCTGAGCAAAGTTTGCTGACGTTGCTTGATGGCGTCTATAAACCACTTAGCAGCATCTAACTTTTGCTTTACAAACGTCACCGTTTCTTTTATTTTCTTGTCTTTTTTATCACTCTTGCTGTAGGTATCCAGCATTTCGGCGTAGGTTTGGTTAATGCGCAGCTCAGGTGCATTGCGCGAGTTGAGCGAAAGCTCCAGTTTACCGTTGTTGTTGGCAAGAATAAAATCAGGAATAATGTATTGGCGTTGGGCAAAAGAACTGCCCGACTCTCCGCCGGGTTTGGGGTTGAGTTTGGTAATAGTATCTACTGCTTTTTTGAGTATTTCGTCGCTGGCATCCAGCTTTTTCTTTATTTTATCGTAATGTTTTTTGGTAAACTCCTCAAAACAGTTTTCTACAATTTTCATCGCAGCTTCGCTTACTTCTCCGTCGTCATCACGGCGCTTAAGCTGAATCATCAAACACTCTTGCAAGTCTCGGGCGGCAATGCCTGGAGGATCAAAATATTGAACCTTGTTGAGTATTTGCTCTATTTCTTCTTCAGTGGTTTCTACATTTTGCGAAAAAGCCAGGTCGTTTACAATGGCTTCAATAGCCCGACGAATGTAGCCATCGCCATCTATGCTTCCGATGAGTTGCTGGGCAATGGTTTTTTGACGCTCATCGAGTCCCAAAAAGCCTAATTGAATCAGGAGGCTATCGTTGAGGGTAGTACTCATGGGCAAAGGTATTTCTTTATCTTCTTCGCGTGAAGCGCCATCGCCATACATTTTATAGCCGTTCATTTCCTCTTCGTGGAGGTAGTCTTCTATGCTGATTTCTTCCTCCATGTCTACCTCTGGCTGCTCATCATAGTCCTCATCGTCGTTGTCTGAGGTGTCAGAATTAGACATTTCATCTTTTTCTTTCTCTTTTTCTTCTCTTCCTTCTTCCAGTATGGGGTTAATCTCTAACTCTTCTTCGATGCGGGTATGAAGCTCAGCAGTAGGAATCTGTAGCAACTTGATAAACTGAATCTGCTGTGGAGACAGTTTCTGTACGAGTGATGTGCTTAGGTTTTGTTTTAGCATAAGTGAAATCTCCTGTTAATTTTTAAAGGTGTCAAAGTTATTCTAGTACTGTGTAAAAACCGTACCAGAAAATTTATCGCTGGTATAATTATTGCTAGAAAGGCGATTTTTTTGCTAAAATAAGTTATTAATCCAAAACTTAAAACAATATTCGCAAAATAATTTAGCAGATGAGTTGAGCAGTTCAGAACAAACCCACTGTTAATCTAACTTTTTATTCACATATCTATTGGACACAATAATTCACTTTTTGTCAGATAATTTGATCATTTTACTGACAAAATAAACAGATATTTCCTGATGAATGTCCCTTTATGAAAATATTTTATACCTGGAACAAGCTTGAGCAAAAGTGTTGTTTGTAGTAATATTGACACCAAGATACTTTGCAGACGTAAAAAAAGAAAAAAGGGTGTAAAAATATGGAAAGTTTGAAGAAAAATTAGTCACTATTCTTAATTGGGGCTACCAAGTTGAGGCAAAAGTTGTTTTTTGGCACCCATGCCATTTCTTTAAGTAATGTTGCCGAAATAATGTCAGCAAATTTAAGTAAATATTTTTTCGCTAGACAAGGCACGGCAATATCCAGTGGATATTGAGCGAGCTTGAGGGATGGTCGGCTAATAGCAGTAGCATAGACAATTGAAATTTAATATTTGCATCAAGTATTTTAAAAACCTACTTGCCTATACCTGCCAGGTTTTGGAAACCTGGCAGGTATAAAACGCTATTTTATTAAAAATCTACTGACTGCACTAGTGCTATTAGCCGATTTTTCAACGATGTCTAGCGACTAAAATATACAGTTAAAATGGGGAAGTTATTTTGACTGCATTATGTACCAAGACAAAATTAAATATACCTAATATGCAAGTATAACTATCATATTATGAGAGAGTTATCTTTACTTGTGGCTTATAGCTAATTGCACCGATATTCATCGGTATCTAAGGACTTGCTGCTATGTACCAAGACAAAATTAAATATACCTAATATGCAAGTATAACTGTCATATTATGAGAGAGTTATCTTTGCTTGTAGCTTATAGCTGATTGCTTGCTGCTACTTACTTACTAAGGTAGTGTCGCTACCCATTACATTCTCAATGAGCCTACCCAGACGAACAAAAAGTGCCTTGGCTAACATTGACTACATACCCAAAAGATGAAACTGGTTTTTAAATATGTCATCATATAAACACATCCTTTGTTTTTCAAACAACAGCTGCTACTATAGTTTCAGACCTACCATCAAAATATCGTCGCGTTGTGTGGTTCCCTCCTGGTGTTTGTCGAGGGTGGCTTCTATTAACTCTTGTTGTTTGTCTAAGGGTTTTTGGCAATGCATTTCCAACATTTCATTGAAGCGTTTGGAACCAAACACCCGACGTTTTCTATTGTTTTGATCCTGAAAACCATCACTACCTGTATATAACATCGTATTTTTGGGCAATACCAACTCCTGATTATTAAAGCTTTGCTCTGGGTTTTGCAGTCCCCCAATACCTTTACGATCTCCTTTGAGTCTCATAATCTTATGCTCAGGGGTATTATAGTAAAGAGGGTTTTTTGCTCCCGCAAAAGTTACTTTTTTGTGCTGCTCATCTACTACTTCTATGACTAGCACCACCACATCCATACCACTGTTGTTTTGGGTTTCGTTTTGGCGCAACGCTACTTGTATTTCATCGTGCAATTTGTCCAATATTTCGGCAGGGCTGGTTATTTTTCTTAATAAAATAATTTTGTCCAGCAAGGTTTTACCAATCAAGGTCATAAAAGCACCCGGCACCCCATGCCCAGTACAATCTGCCACTACCAATACCGTTTTATTTTCTACTTTGTTTATCCAGTAAAAATCTCCACTCACCACATCCTTGGGGCGATAAATCACAAAATACTCATGAAGCAATGCATCCATCTTTTTCTGATAAGGTAAGATTGCCTGTTGAATGGTGTATGCTACTTTGATGCTGCTACTGATTTGCTTGTTTTTGTGTTCTAGTTCTTTGTTTCTGCTTTCTATAAAATCGCGCTGACTCATGATCTCCTCTTGACTCTGATGTAGCTCCTCATTTTGTGTTTCTATTTCATCATTTTTTTCTAATAATTCCTTGTGTTGGCTCTCTATCTCTACCTTTTGGCTTTCTATTTCGTTATACTGTGTCTTCAGTTTTTTCCTGGCTCTTTGTGACCCTATAAAAGCAATAAATACAAAGACCATGAGCAATATTGCCAATGCCAAAATAAAAATTCCGTATCTCTTTACTACTTTTTCTTGCTCTAACTGTTTTTTTTGCAGTGCAGTCTGCTTTTCCAATGAGTTACGCGCCTGCTCTTGCTTTTCTTTTTCCGCTTTTTCTTTTTCCTTTTCTATGCGTTCTTTTTCGGTGAGCAAAGCCTGACGCTCTACTTCCCGTTTACGTTTTTCGGCAAGGGCTTTTTGTTCACTTAGTTGCAATAACTGCTGTACCCGATCTTTTTCAAGTTTTTGTTCACGCAGTTTGGCAAGCTGCAGCTCTTGGTTACGCTTTAACAATGACAACTCCTGTTCTTTAAGCTTAAGCGCCTGTTGTTGTTTTTCTTTTTCTAGCTGCGACTGTTTCAACGCAGATGCTTGGCGCTCTTTTTCGGCTAACAATTGCTTCAACTCATTTTCTTTCTTCTCTACATTAATCTGCTTTTGCAACAATGCCTGTTGTTGTTGTTGCTCTTCTTGATCAATTTTAGTTTTAAGCGCTTGGTATAGTTTTAAATAATATTGCGAATCTTTAAAGTTTTGCTGTTGTTGATAGGCAGCCGAAAGTATTTGATAGCTTTCCAACAAATGATTTTTACTATCAGTAGCCTTGGCAAGCTCTACTGCTTTGAGGGCTCTATTAATTGCTGCATCGCCTTTGCCACTAATGTAAAAATTAGCTGCCTGAAAATTATACGCTTTGGCTTGCTGGTCGCGCTGGTCGGTACGTTTGTATATTTTGAGGGCATCATTAAAATACTGATGAGCAGTTTTAAAGTCTCTCAGGTGTGAATAAGCCCCTCCCATATTGGTATAAAGAGTTGCTTTTTCAAGATCATTACTCGAAGATTTTACATACTTTGCACTCAACGTCACTGCTTGCCTATAGCTTTCCAGCGATTTTTTATTTTCACCTTTTACCTGGTACAAATACCCCAGGTTATTGTAAGCCTGCACAATGCCTTCAGGGTTTTTAGTTGTTTGATGCAGCGTCAATACTTGTTGGGTATACTCCAAAGAAGCCTCATAATTTTTGCGGAGCGTTTGCAGGTAGGCAAGTTTCTCTAGCAAATTTAACTCTTTGTTGCGTAGTTTATGCTGTTTTGCATGGCCAAGCATGGCCTCGTATTGCTGGATTGCCTCTTTATATTTTTTTTGTTGTACCTGACAATAAGCAATATTGCCCCTGGTTTTTACCAATGTCTCCCCTGTAACCTTCTCCTTGATTTCTTTTTGCAACGCTTTTTCAAAATACTCTTGAGCTTTGGCAAAAGCTTTTTGCTGCTGGTAATAAGCCCCAATACGTTTAGTAATGAGTATTTGCTCAGCATTGGTGCTTGCATTATTTAACTGGGTAATTAAGTCGGTGACAGACTGCGCGTAGGCGGTTATACAGGACAGCCACACACATAGCATAAATAAATATCTTTGAATAGTTTTCATCATCGTTCGTGTAGTTTTTATCAGCAGTTTTTTTTAAAGCGTAAAGTGTAGCCCAAACCACCAACTTGGGCGAATAGTGTCAGTAAGATAACTTTGGACTTTGTTGGTCATTAAATTTCGAGCACTCCCAAATACCTTCAAGTAGCGATTGAGTTGGTAACTCAACTTTACATTGATCAAAAACGTGGCAGGAACTTCTGCCCCTACATCTTCAGAGGCTAAAAGCGATGTATCTTCACTGAGTAGGTTACCTGTCAATAGGTGCTTACTAAAAAAATAACCATTGACATTGGCATTGAACTTTTTCAAAAAATTGTAGTTTGCCACAAAGCCACCGTATACCATAGGGGTTGCCTTATGCTCGATGTTCATGGTATTTTCTATATTTCGGACAGAGTCTACCTCTGGTGTATTCAAGTAAGGTGAGAAGTTATCTATATTGGAACGCTGCAACGATATAAAAGGCTCTATCTTAAAGCGTTTGTCCTGGTAACGAATACTAAACGTTACCCCTCGCTGAACCAACCGATCTTTTACATTTAACACGTGTGATCGGGTGCGAATGACAGGTGGGGCTACTGTCACACTGGTGATTACGTTTCGGGCATAGTCTTGGGTAATGCTATAATAAGCCGAAAAATCTACACTAAAGTGAGCACCCAATTTATTGCGGTAACCCAACTCCACAATGTTTTGACTATTGAGTTGCCCTTCGCCTTCTCTATAGCCTCTTGCTTCTAGCTCTAAGGCATTAAAACCTGGTAACTGAGTAGGAGTACTAATATTGAGGTTTGTCAAAGCACCTAATACCGAAGGGGCTACGTTAGACTTACCCACTACCAGCCTCAAAATATGGTGAGGCACTGGCTTGTAGGTAGTCATAAACTGGTAAGAAGTATACATATTCTCAGGCTTTCGAAACCTCTCAAAACGTACGTTCCCTATAAAACGCCATTTTTCACCTAGCTTATAATCTACCTTTGCCCCTGCTGCTATATTCCATATCCCTTTGAAAGAGGTACTATTTAATATGCTTCGAGTAGTATTAGTTCTTGGCAAATCACGGTAAGAAAACAGACGATAAGCAAATAAGGGAGTAATTTTCAGACCATCGATTGGGATAAAATCATATTCTAGCGAAGAGTCCCACTCTTGGCGTTCATAAGGCAACAAACCGGGTAGTTCTCTTTGGCCACTCAGCAAAGAGCCTTGTAAGCGAAGCTTGTTCCATTTTACTTGGGTATGGGCATAATAGGTTTCAGAAAAACTATTAAAAATAGATATGACAGAATGATACAAACCCACTTGTTGGTTTTGAGAATTTTCATACCCTATATTCAGCTCTATTTGGGCATTTTTAGTGGGTTTATACTCTATAAAAGCATTGAGCCCATAACGGTTCATGGCAAGTTTAGGGTTAGGAATAAGCTCTAAAAAACTAAACCCACTACCATCTTCTATAGTTTCTCTGGGGCGAAGCTCGCCCGTAGGGGCAAAAAGATATTGATCGGTAAAGCGGTCACGGTGCTGAAAGTTGCCCAAAAATGTAATGCCCAACTTCTCGTCTGTACTCTGATGATTGACCGCCATGTTGCCTCGTACCCCTTGATAGTTTCCTGTATTTAAATTTACTCTTACTTTTTCAGAGTCCGCATTTTTTGTAATAATGTTAATCACCCCAGTCATAGCATTAGAACCATATAATGCCGATACCGGTCCTTGTACAATTTCTATTTGTCTAATATCTTCTACATCTATCGGAATGGTAATCCAAAAAACTGCCCCCGAAATTTGGCTGTAGATTGGGCGACCGTCAACCAATAGCAACGTACTTCGAGACAAAAAGCCAGAAGCAGGAGGTGCATTCTCTCCCCCACGCATGTGTACCGAAAAATTACCATTGGTGGCTTCTCGTACAATGATTCCAGGGGCAAGTCGAAGTGCTTCGGGAATAGTATTAACACCTGCGTTGCTTAAGTCTTCTTGGGTAAGTACATAAGCGTTCAACGGGGCATTAAACAACTTTTCAGTAGCCTTAGACGCACTATAAATCTCTTGTCCCTGGGTGTTTTCCGGCGGCAATGCCAAAATAGATTGTACACTTGTTTCAAAAACTTTTTTGAAGTTGGTTGAGTCCTGGGCTGACACGTAGGCACCACCACAGGTAATGAACAGCAATACATACGCTGCATCGATGATTTTTTTCATGTTTGTATAGTCTCAATATTTTACTAAAACATCTTACTCCTAATGGCTATGTTTTAGTCCGTTTTTTAAGTTGTATGTTCGTAACTATGATGAAGTGATCTTACAATACAATTTACTACCAATAGTAAAAAAGCATGAGATGGTTATTTTAGGAGTTGAGGTATATTGTTTGATAAATAGCCTGATCGACATAGAATACATAATTCCACATAAATGATGGGATATTTATTAAGGTGAAGTGATGGTATAATTTTTAGAAGTGATTAGGAATGATAGGGTAGTAACGAGCCAAATAATGACTTTGTTCCAAAAATACTTGTCTTATAATTACGCTATTATAGTACTTGTAAAGGTTGTTAAGCAAGTTCTTTTTTAAGGTAAAAACAGAAGCAAATTTTATACTTTATTTGGTATAAAATAAGAGGTATTTTTACGCTTATCAACAAAGGAATGGTACCAAAATAAATTTACATTCTTAACCTCATCTTTTGAGGCTATACGTTGTTAAAAAATAGCCGAATAGCGATGCTATTAGCCGATTTTTTGCCTCGTCTAGCAACAAAATATTTTATTAAACTATAGAAATTTATTTTTACACCATTCCAAAGAGAAAAGATGGGAAAATAATTGACTGAAAGGTAGTAATGAGAAAAGAAAAGGCTTTTACCAAGAAGAAGTAAAAAAGGTTGAAGGATCTAGGGTTGAAGGACCACAAATACAACAATACTTTGGCTGGTAAAAGCCTTGGTGATTTTGATAGCGGTTGTTGTATAAGTATACGCTATGCACCGACATACGACTGAAAACACGCGTAGACAATTCGTAGACACCCCCATAGACAAAGCATAGACAAAACACAGTTTTGCATTTTTATGCATGTAATTCACTGAAAACTCTACACATTGCCCTTCAATAGAAGCTCCAAAGGTATTATTTGCTATTTCTTGTTTTTTGTACAAAAAAATTTTGTGGCTAAATATTCATGATGATGAAGTAAATATTGCCTGGAAGTTAAGCTTTTAAAGGAACAGCCGCTATCTAAAAATAACAGACATTGGCCACAAAGCAGCGTCAAAGGATTGAAAGCCATTATGTTAAAAAAAGATTTTTTCAAGAGGTCTTAGGTTGAAAGTTTGATTACCAGGTTATTTTTTTGTTATTTTGACCTTTAACATGTAATTAACAGCAGTATATAATCGAAAAAATTATCTTTGGCGGTGTTTTAAATCAAACCATTTGTTATGAAAAACCTACAAAGATTTGCTATACTACTTGTTGTGATTGTTACCAACCTGTCTATAGTTTATGCCCAAGGTATGAAGAGGGTAAGCCCCGCTGCCACAACCAAAGGCACCATTAATGGTACAAAAGTTGAAATCAAATATTCTCAACCTGCAGTAAAAGGACGCAAAATTTGGGGAGGGCTAGTACCCTATAACAAAGTATGGCGTACAGGAGCTAACGAAGCTACTACTTTTGAAATAAGTAAAGATGTAAAAATACAAGGCAAAACCTTGGCAAAAGGCAAGTATGCATTGTTTACCATTCCAGGAAGTAAAGAGTGGACAATTATCTTTAATAAAAAAGCCAAGCAATGGGGTGCTTATGACTACAGCAAGGCAAAAGATGCACTGCGGGTAAAAGCTACTGCAAAAAAAAGCAGTACAAACCAGGAAAGATTGACTTTTAAGATTGAAGGCAATCAAGTAAAAATGCACTGGGAAAAACTAGTATTGACTTTTGAAGTGAAATAACATTACATAATCAAGAGATATAAATAAAGACGATCAAGTCTTTCAATAATATTAAAGGAAAAAGGGTTAAGTAAATAAGTGTAATATAATTTAGATGTATTGACCTGTTCGATTTTATCGGACAGGTCTTTTTGGTTTTACACTTATCCGTAGCAAAAAAATCCCCTTACAATGCTCATTGTAGGGGGATTTTTTGGTTAGCCAGGCAGTCCAAACTTGCTACTACTTACTCAAGTCACGCAGATTTACTTTGTCGTGTTAATTTCTATGGTGAGACAGTTGTATTGCTACATGAGTGATGCAACGCATCGCGCAACCATAAAGCCATAGAACATAAATAAGCAGACTTGGAACTTACTGCGCAACATCAGTTACTAAACCACAGGCACATCTACCACCTCTGGCACATCCTCACGTTTTTTTACCATACCTATGGGCAAATAACGTTGAAAAGCGTATTGGCTTTTATCCCAACCAGCAAGCAACGCTTTGGCACGTTGGCTATGGGTAGCGGTCTGGTATTGCTCAATGGCTTGTTTTAGTTCGTTCAACTCTTCGCTATTGAGCGGGTATTTTTGGAGGTATTCCTGGTTGACAAACTTTTCTTTTTCCCCAAACACAATCACTTCGCCCCCCGTCATTCCTCCGCCAATGTTGTAAGAGGTGGTGCCCAAAATAATCACTTTACCCTGAGTCATATACTCGCAAGCGTGCAAGCCTACCCCTTCTACTACCGCAAGAGCTCCACTGTTACGCACCGCAAAACGATCGCCCGCCAAACCATTGACAAACAGGGTGCCTCCAGTTGCTCCATACAAGGCACAATTGCCAATAATTACGTTATGCTCGGCAGCAAAAGTAGCTTCTCGGTGAGGGCGAATAACCATTTTTCCGCCCGACATGCCCTTTGCTACTGAGTCGTTGGCTTCGCCATAAAGCGTAACATCCAGGTTGTCTACCATAAATACCCCAAAGCCCTGTCCAGCGCTTCCGGTAAAAGTAGCAGTAATTTGTTGGGTATAAGGCGGGGGAGCTTCACTGTCTGCTTTTTGCGAGGTAAATTGATGACTGATGTTTTGGTGTTGCCGTAAGGCTATAGCCCCGGCAAGGGTGGCAAGCACGGCACGATCTACCGCCATAATATCATAATTGAGCGAAATGGGCACATTTTGACTTAAACTCACCAGCGTAGTTTTTAGCATCTCTTGATTGAGCATATTTACTTCATCTACAAAAGGGCTGTCAAAATGTTGGGTAAGTGGATCGTAAGGAATGGGCTCTGATAAGAAAAAGCCCAAGTCCAATTCTTTCTCTCTGATAAGCTCCGCATGGGCGGGGTTGGCTCCCAACAAATCAGTATTACCAATGATGCTTTCCAGCGACAGCTGCCCGATTGCCTTTAATTCTTTTTGTACATCTTCGGCAATAAAACGCATCATCTTTACAATGTGTTCTTTGGTGCCTTTGTACTTTGCCTTGAACCGCTCGGCGTGGGTGGCGATGCCTGTAGGACAGGTGTTTTTTTCGCATACCCTTGCCATTACACAACCTTGGGCAATGAGTAGCAATTTGCCGAAGTCGTACTCTTCGGCGCCCAAGATAGCCGCCATGACAACGTCTTTGCCTGTAGCAAGGCTACCGTCGGTTCTGAGCACTATCCCACCCCGCAACTGGTTGTGCACCAATGCCTGATGTACTGCCCACAAGCCAAACTCCCAGGGCAAGCCTGCATGCTTCATCGAAGAGAGCGAGGCGGCTCCCGTGCCACCATCGCCACCTGACACATGAATCACATCAGCCCCGGCTTTTGCTACCCCAACAGCTACGGTGCCTATACCAGCTCCTGATACCAATTTTACGGTTACTTTAATGCCTGGTTTGAGTTGCTTAAGCTCATAAATGAGCTGCTTAAGATCTTCTATACTATAAATGTCGTGCAAAGGAGGAGGCGATATCAGGTCTACTCCCTCTGACGAATGGCGGGCAAAGGCAATTTCGTCATTGACTTTTTTACCCATCAACTGTCCACCTTCTCCTGGTTTGGCTCCCTGGGCTATTTTTATTTGTACTTCATCGCCCGACACCAGATACAAAGCATTGACCCCAAACCTACCCGAAGCTACTTGTTTGGCAGTAGCCGAAATGCCTTCGGTGTAATAATAAGGGTTTTCGCCCCCTTCGCCACTGTTGCTTCTGCCACCTATTTCGCGCATTGCCAAAAATATATCGCGCTGGGCTTCGGCACTTAATGCTCCAAAAGACATAGCACCAGAGCCAAACTTACGCATGATGTCTTCTTTTGACTGTACTTTACCTTTTTTTTCCTCTTTGTTTTCTTTTTTTTTGGGGGGTGGTTTTAGTTGAAACAAATGACGGATGTGTACTGGCTCGTCGTTGTGCCCCAGTTCCAGATAATCATTATAGAGTTTTTGGTCAGTTGCAGCATCGCCTTCGCTACGTACCAACTCATGCACTACCTTGGAGCGCACATTGGTCATGGCATGTTTTTCGCCCGCCTGTCCACGTGCATGTTCTTTAAACAGGTAATTGTTGATGAGTTTGTTGGCTTCTTCGGCTTGTTTTGCCTGTTCAGTATTGCGTAGTACATTGTCTACAATGCCCTTGAGGGCAATACCACTGAGCACACAGGTAACCCCACTAAAGTAGCGTTCAATAAGCTGACAGCTTACGCCAATGGAGGTAAACAGCTGAGAGCTTTGATAACTTCGCACCACCGAAATGCCCATTTTAGACATAATCTTCAGCAGACCGTTTTCATAAGCATTGATTAGGTTTTGTTCTTTTTGACTAGGCGATAGTTTTGCCAGTTTTTTATCGTCTTCGTAACGTGCTACCTCCAGGGCAAGGTAAGGACATACTGCGGCGGCTCCCATGCCTATGGTGGTGGCTACATGGTGAGTCGTACGTATTTCGCCCGAATGAATGACCAAAGAAAACTTGAGGCGCAAGCCCGATTGACGCATATGCTCTACTACGCTGCGCAAGGCAAGCAATACCGGAATAGGTGGGTGGTCATAATCGGCGTTTTGGTCGCTCAAAATCACCACTGACACATCATCTTCTACAATGGCCTTTTTTACTTCTTTGTTGAGTTGGTCTAAACGGTTTTGGCAACCTACTGCTCCATACTCCCGCTTAAAGCTAATATCAAATACCTTTGAAATTACCTTTGAAGAAGTATTGAAGGCACTTAGGCTTTCTACATATTCCATCTGCTTGAGACTCAACACAGGGCTGGGTAACTCTAGCGCCATTGGAGGAGGTATCAAGTCTTTTTTGGCGAAAATATTGGGTTGCCTCCCCAAGTAGGTTTTCAAGTCGGTTACATAGCGCTCCCGCAGGTAGTCAAGGGGTGGGTTAGTAACCTGGGCAAAATTATGGCAAAAATAGTCAAAAAATGACCGGGGTTCGGTTGAAAAAACCGCCAAACGTGCTGTATCTCCCATGGAACCTATGGGCTCTTTGCCCTCGGTGATCATAGGAATAAGTATTTTTGAATAGTCTTCCTTAGTATAATTAAACAAGTGCTTTTTGTGCAAATGATGGGGCGTTTCCTGTTCAGTGTCGCTGTAAGGCAGTGTAAAGGTGCGGTGATCAAAATGTACGTCAAAATTTTCGGGTGTTTGGCTAGGGTCGGTAAAGTCTTCTTTGCCCGTGTTGAGGTTAAAATGTACCCCAGTGCCCGCTTGTAAGGTTCCTTTTTGTAAAATGTCTTTTTCATTGACCTGAAAAGAGCCTGCCTCGGAAGAAAGGTAAAAGAAATCGTTGGTCATTGCCCAGCGGCAGGGTCTGAAACCATTTCGGTCAAGTCGAGCCCCCAGGCTTCGCCCGTTTGAGTAAGTAATCAATGCCGGACCATCCCAGGGCTCCATTACCCTGCTCCAAAATTTATAGAAAGAGCTGTCTTGATGGGCAGGGGGCATCATAATCGCCAAAATCTCTCCCAAACGTGGAATACTACTGCGATACTTGAGCGCCTCTACCATTTCGTTGAGGCTCCCCGAATCGCTGACCCCTTCGTGTGTTAATAGTTCACCTTCAAAAAGCCCCAAAGTCATTTCTCTGGACAATGCCCACGAACGGTTACCCGTAATGGTATTGATTTCGCCATTGTGTCCAATCAGACGAAAAGGCTGAGCCTTGTCCCAGGAGGTGGTAGTATTGGTGCTAAACCTGCGGTGAAACAAACCAAAGCGGCTCTTGAAAGCAGTGTTTTGCAAATCGAGGTAAAACCTATCAAGATCTTTTGACTTGCACAGTCCTTTGTATACTACAGTGTTTGCCGATAAGGAGGCAAAAAACAGTTCGCAAGCCTCACTTTGCTGGAGTTTGGTACGGGTATATTGTTTGGTTACATAAAGTAATTTATCAAAAGAGGTGTTGGTTCGGCAATGTGCAGGACGGTCTAAGATGGCATGCATAATGTAGGGCATTCCTTTGCGGGCTTCTTCGCCAAGCACTTCGGGGTTTACAGGAACTTCTCGGTATTCTAACACTTTCATTCCCATAAAAGCAAAGGTGTCTTCAAATATTCGGAGCGATTTGCGTCTTCTTTCACGGTTTTGAGGGGCAAACAAGGTAGCCAAGGCTATAGTTTGACGTTCGTAACCTAATAACTCAAAGGGTATGTCGAGCATTACGCCTGCTCCATCACCTGTTACCTGATCGGCACTGCATGCCCCCCGATGTTCTTCGCACTTAAGTGCGTGTAAGGTTTGTTGTATAATTTCATAACTATAGTTTGTATGACGGCTGGCTATAAACCCAACCCCACAAGATGATTTTTCATAATTTGGATCGTAGAATTGCATAATAAAATAGTATTATCAGTAATATAATTATTGATATATTTATATAAAAGGTAGGTATATAAAAAGGAAGCTTAATGTAAGGAATTATTAGTACAATTAAAAGAAAGTATTTTGTTTTCGAGCTATATTACAATATTTTATTTTGATTTTACAAATCAAACAAAATATAATTTTATTAATTATAAATTGTATTATTCAATAATTAAAAGAAAAACAACAAAATAGTTCCAAGAAAAATAGCGACTATTTTAAATAGAAATAAAAGCTTTATTTAGCAGTATAACAATGTCAACAAAGCGTTATATTTTAACAGGTAAGTATTAGGCATTTTTTACATTTTTTGATAATGGATTACTGGTAAGTCACAAACCAGCGCCCAAAAGCATCTGGGCTTGTTTTGTAGGTAACAAATGTGCGTTAGGGTTGGGCTTATCAGGTTAATGCCTTGATGAGTATTGGTTATTTTAAAGATAAATCAGCGGTTTTAATATTTAATTATACTCTAAAAACTTCCAAACCACTTTTTTCATAAAAAAAATCAACGTGATACAAGAGTTTTTAGTTACCGAATCTATAGCAGATTGCTGTGATTATGTACCAAGACAAAATTAAATACACCTAATATGCAAGTATAACTATCATATTATGAGAGAGTTATCTTTACTTGTAGCTTATAGCTAATTGCTTACTGCTACTTACTTAGCTCAACATAGTTAAACAGAGTATACTGGCGACTTGTCGCTTAAAGCTTGCCCCTGAGCTTCAACTCATAAACAACTAAATCGTAATTCAATGAATATACCTCTATTTCAAACTTTTAGCACCTCTTTGGCGAAAGCCGACAAAGCTAAAAATGGGGATGCTTGCCATTGCAAAATATTGAAAGAAACTACTCAAACTTTGGCTGTGATGGCTTTGGCTGATGGAGTAGGCAGCAAACCTTGCGATTATAAAGCTTCGACTACTGCAGTGGATGCTTTTTTGGCACACTTTGGCGATAATCCTGACCAAACCGACATTAAAGCAAGAATGCGGGCGGCGGCCCAACACGCCAACCAACGAGTACATCAAACCTCTGCCAATTGTCGGGGAATGATGACTACTTTTGTGGCTACAGTATGGCAGGTAGGGGCTTCTTTGTTGTATTTTACTTCAGTGGGCGACTCCCGATTGTACCTTCAACACGAAGGTACTCTTGTCCAGCTTACTCAAGATGATTCGGTAGAAAAAACGGAAACAGTAGGCGGACAAACCTATAATCGTAGTTATATTACTGAGGCATTGGGGGCTGGGGTAGTACATTTTGACATACAAACTCAGCCATTTTTACCGGGTGATGCTTGTTGGCTGATGTCAGACGGGTTTTACTCTGTGGTGCCTGCCTCTGCCCTGATACAGCTGTGGCGTTACACCAATTTTGCCCACGGTACCGAGCAGGTTTTTAAGCAATATATACCTCAATATCAGGACGATGCGAGTGTGGTGGCTTTGCGCCGAAATGATGCACCTAACAGTTTTGCCACAGTATTTGATCAATGGAAAATCGAGTGTTCAACGCAAACATTGCCTGCCAATATGCAAATATCTGCCTTGACTTGTACTATTTTTGAAGCCACCCACCATAGTTTACTCAAGGCAGCTACCAAAGAGGCTTTGCGCTGGCTACAAGTGTTAGATGACCTCACTATAATACCTAACCTTGTTACAATAGAGCGTTTGTTACAGGCTTTTGGTAAAGCTAAGTTAAACGACCAGGAAGTGTATAAAAACATCAGGAAGTTGTTAGCGAAGGCTTCGCAAAAGTGACAAATTATTGACAAAAATACTTGATGTTAACCGCTTGTTACTTGAAGCTTAAATAAACAATCTAATACAATGCAGGCAACCGAATATACCCAAAAGATCAAACAATTGCTACAAAGCAGCGACAAGGCAAATGTAACCTTGGCTTTTCAGCTCATGAGGGGGCAAGGAGTCCCAGCAGATTTGCATGAGTTGATGAGTAATGACTTTTACAAAAAAACTTTGTGCGTTCAACACAGTATTATTCCACCTATTCAAGACCTTACGGCTTTTCACCTGGAGGGCGACCATCTGCAACCTCCCCGTTATTTGTTTGAGCGTTTCCCCGAAGCACTGCTTCGCTTGCCTCACCTGCAAGCACTTACTTTTACCAGGCATAGTTTTGACAAAATACCAGAGATTGACACTGCCTGGGCTGCCCTTGAACAACTCGACCTTTCGGCAAATGGATTGGCTACGTTGCCCGATGACTTTGGCAACCTGGGCAAACTCAAGCAATTGTCGCTGGCAGATAATCAATTATCACAATTGCCTGATAGCCTTAAAAAATGCAAACAATTGACTGAACTCAACCTAAGCAACAATCAATTGCACGAGTTTCCTACATTGATCGGACGGCTTGCCAAGCTTGAAAAACTAAACCTGGCAAACAATTGCCTCACCAAAATACCTGCAACTATTGGCAAATTGAAGCGACTGAAAGAGCTCAACCTAAGTGGTAATCGTTTGACTGATTTACCTGCCCAGATTGGTCGTCTCAAAAAACTGGAAACCGTTTACCTTTCTCAAAACCAGTTTGAACAAGTACCCAAACACCTGTACCAATCCGAAAACCTGGTATGTCTTGAGATACAAGATAACCCAATGGAGCCAGCACAAATAGAAGAAGCACAACGCTTGTTTCAGTTTAAGCTCACTGTAATGATTTTTTTATTAGGGAAGAAGTTTTGAAAAGTTTTTATTTTAATGTAGCTACTTGTGGAGTAGGGTACACTTGTGACTTGTCGCTTGTCCCTATAGAATCTACTGACTGTCCACTAAAAAACATTCTTTCAGAAAATCTTCTATGACCATATTAATTACTTCTTTGTATTTGCCTATATCGGTGTTAATAGTTCCATGGTCTTTGTTAGAAATGACGGTGACTTGTGCCGGAATTTTGGCTGCTTTGAGGGCTTCAGAAAAAATGTGTGCCGCTACTGGCGCCTGGTTACTATGGTCGGCACAAAGCATTAGAAAACGAGGCGTATAGGTGTGCGTGCCTACATGCAACACTGGCGAAGCATCTGTCCAATCTTCTTCATGGCTTCCAAAAGCTTGAGTATACATACGCGAGAAGTTCTTTTGTTGTCGTCTCATGCGCGACTCCACGTCAAACCCTACCCCATCTACCACCAATATCCCCCTGATGATTTGTGGGTCAAGCCCTAACTCCAGCAGAAACCGGGCATTGGTACCCAACAATGCTACTATATGCCCTCCTGCCGAGTGCCCCACCAATATGATTTGTTGTGGGTTGCCACCATAGCCTTCAATGTTTTGATGCACCCAAGCAATACTTTGGGCAACGTCTTGAGTATGAGCAGGGTGTTGCACATCAGGCGAGAGCCTGTAATTGACCGATACGAATACATAGCCCAACTGAGTAAAAAAAGCTGCTTTATCTGCCACCTCTTTTTGTTTGTCACTTGTCATCCAGCCACCCCCGTGTACCCATAGTATTGTGGGCTGAGCATTGTTGGTCTCATCGGGCGAATAAATATCCAAAGACTGTAAATTTGGGTCAGCATCAGGGCTTTTTACATATAACACGTTTGTTGTTGTTCGCATGGGTCATTATTTAGAGGTGAAATAGCTTGCTCTAATATAAGAATAATTTAGAGAAATTGTGCTCGGCAAGCGAGGGGATTTAATGGAATATTTGTAAAATAAAAAAACCATTATACTCAGGTCATAAGACCTTTGTGTAATGGCTCCGTTTTATCATGTGAATGATGGTGCAAAGCTGAACAATTAGGAATGAAAAACCTAACGTTTTCTTTTTTTATTTGAATGATTGGCTTAAAGTCTTTGAAGACTTGTAAAGTTTATTACTGTCTCAGCTTAGGAATGGTACCAAAATAAATACGCATTCTTAACCTCATCTTTTGAGGCTATACTTTGTTAAAAAATAGCCGAA
>NZ_CANLRP010000134.1 GCF_947493425.1 uncultured Microscilla sp.
TACAAACAAGTGATTAAAACCTAATACCTGAAGCAACAAAGAAGTACTAGGTACTACAAACCTAGTACCCAGCACCTAATACCTAACACCTTTTAGATAGCATCCGACAAACTGGTAAAGGTAAAGTCTCGTATCTTCATGGCAGGCACAAGGTTACCGTTTACTCTTTGTTGTTGCCCTAGCTCTTCGAGGTTGTTGAGCATAATCACCGGACTCTCGTTAAAACGGAAGTTTTTTACCGGGAATTTAATTTTTCCATTCTCGATATAGAAAGTTCCATCACGGGTAAGCCCGGTATACAACAAGGTTTGTGGGTCTACCGAACGAATATACCACAAGCGAGTGACCAACACCCCTTTTTTGGTGCTTTTGATCATGTCCTGAATGCTGGCACTGCCCCCTAGCATAATACCGTTAGAGGGGGCTGGCATATAAATTTTGCCTTTCTTTTTTGCCCAATAACGCGAATAAAACATATTTTTCACCACACCTTTTTCTATCCAACTCATTTTCTGAATAGGTTGCCCATTGCCATCCCACGATGCCGATGGTACCTCTTTGTTCCAGGGATCAGAGTAAATGGTAATGCGTTCGTCTACCAACTTTTCGCCTAGCTTGTTTCCTCCACCTTTTTTTGCCAAAAAGCTACGCCCTTCGTCTGCCTGGCGTGCTCCCATGTTACTTATCATATTGCCAATGAGGGCTCCAGCGGCCACTGGTTCCAAAATCACGGTATATTTGCCCGGTTCAATGGCTTTGGGCTTGCGTGATAACAATGCTTTGTCGAGGGCAATCTGCGAGGCAGTGGCAGAGTTAAACTTCTTTACATCATTATAGTCGCGGGTAACCCAACCCGACCCAGTACCGTCGTTGGTACGCATAGTCACCGAAAAACTTAGGTTGGTACTTTGATTAAAAGCAAACAAACCTTTGGAGTTCATCATGGCGTTAAAGCCAGCACTGTCGTTTAAAAATCCGGCAGCGGTTACCTCTTTTTTAGCGGCTGGTCCTATGCTATCGGCAGCTACTTTTGCCCGGTACTCTGGGGTAATGTCGGCAGTAGATTTAATAAATGTAGGGGCATCTTTGTATTGTTGAGGTCCCAAAGGAGGCATATACTCTGGGTTTTCGGGCGAAAGCCGGGCAAGTTCTTCTGAGCGACGGATCACTTTTTCAAGCGACTGATCGTCAAACTCGGTAATGGTGGTGGTTCCGGTTTTTTTACCAAAACTAGATTGTACCCCTAGAGTCATTGTAGAACGCACCCCACTGGTAGTAATGGTATTACGGGCATAACGAACGTTGCCACTGTCGCTCCCATTGAGGGTAACAATGCAGTCGTCGGCTTTGGAAAAGCTGAGCGCTTTTGCCAAAATCTTTTTAGCTTCTTCTTTACTTAATATAGACATTGTATGAATTTCTTTTTTAATTGATAAATCTGATAGTCCAGAGTCGGTAGTTAGTAGTTGGTAGCTCAACGCTACTTTCTTAAACCTTGGTTTGCCGAAAGTTGTAGTTTTGCTTTTGTCCACAGCCTACAATCGCTGGCTGACAGTGCTCACACATACCATAAAGGAGTTAAGCTTATCACTTTAGAGGCTTTATAAGCTACTAAAAATCAGCGTGATAGAAAAAGCGTAGCTACTTAGGGAACAAGGTGTACCTAGAACCTTTCACCTAGTCCCTGGAACCTTGTAGAGGCTACGGACTCCCAACTATAAACTACCAACTAGCTTATATCTTCCTTGCTGTATTTATCACATTTACGTTATCAAATCGGGTAGTAGAACTACCGTGCGACACTGCACTTACCTGTGAGGGTTGCCCCTTGCCATCGAAGAATGACCCAAAAATGCGGTAATCGCTGTCATCGCATATTTTGGTACAAGAGTTCCAAAACTCCTGCGTGTTTGACTGGTAAGCCACGTCACGCACTGGTCCAGTAATTTTCCCATCTTTGATTTCAAAGAAAAGCGTTCCTCCAAACTGGAAGTTGTAACGTTGTTGGTCTATAGAGTAAGATCCACGCCCTACAATGTAAATGCCCTTCTCTACATCTTTGATCATATCGTTTACCGAATATTTTTCTTTGCCTGCCTCAAGCGATACATTGGGCATGCGTTGAAACTGTACATCGTTCCAGCTTTGTGAGTAACAACAGCCGTGCGACTCATTTTGGTCGAGCATATGCACTTGGTCGCGGGTAGCCTGGTAGTTTACCAAGACACCGTCTTTTACTAAGTGCCACTTTTTGGTCTTTACTCCTTCATCGTCGTAGCCTACTGCCCCCAACGACCCTGGTTGAGTTTTGTCGGCCACTAAGTTCACTAGTTTACTACCATAGTTAAATTTCTTGGTTTTCCACTTATCAAGCGTGGCAAAACTAGTTCCGGCATAGTTGGCCTCATAGCCCAATACTCGATCAAGCTCTAGAGGGTGCCCTACCGACTCATGAATGGTAAGTCCCAGGTGATTGGGCTCCAGCACCAACGAGTACTTCCCAGGTTTGATTGACTTGGCGCTAAGCAGGGCTTTGGCTTGTTTGGCAGCATCTATACAGTCTTGTACCAAATCGTAAGAATCGCGGTACAGCGTTACACCGGTGCCTTTGGGTCCGGCAATCTTATCTTTGGCTTTGGGCTCCATATACTCATAGCCCATACCCATGGGGGCTCCTAGCCCTCTACGGCTCTGAAACTTACCTTTTTTACGGTCTACTATGCTAATGTTGGGTGTAGACCATATCCGATGTACATCCTGGTCTATGTAAGAGCCTTCGGTAGAAGCAAAATACTTTTGTTCGTTTACCAAAAACAAGTAGTTGGCAGCATAAGTAGCACCATTTTTCAAAGCTTCTGAGTTTGCTTTGAGTAATAAATCTACTTTGTCGGAAATAGGTACTTTGAATGCATTCTTTTTGATGGGTGTTTTCCAGCTTACATCGCCATACCCTTTAACTGGTGCCAGTTTTACGGGCTCTTTCTGAAATTTTGAATTGGCTTTAGCTATAGCTACTGCTTGTTCGGCAGCTTTGGCTATGCCTTCTTTGGTCACATCATTGGTAGAGGCAAACCCCCAGGTACCATTGGCAATTACTCTGATGCCCACCCCAAACGATTCCGTATTTACCAGGTTTTGTACTTTGTTTTCACGAGTAATTACATATTGATTTAAATAGCGTCCTATGCGTACATCGGCATAAGTAGCCCCCTTAGATTTAGCAGCGTTGAGTCCTATATTAGAAAGTTTCTTTTTTTTGGCTATGGTCATCAACGGGTCCAGCATGTGTTCTATTGACACATCTTTGCCGAAAATAGGTATAGGAAGCATCATGGCTCCAGCACCTAAACCAGCCAATTGTAAAAAGTTACGTCTATCCATATTTTAAAAAATTAATAAGGTTGGATGATTATATGTCAGTAATTATAAATCGATATAGAGCCCTGATAAACAGGCAGGTTTTTCACGACTCAATCAAATGAGTCGCAAACTTTACGTGTTTCTTAAGATTTTTGTGTCTTTTTTTGGTAATAGTTTGGCAAAACAGGGTTATTAACCAAACTAAAGTTGCTATAACCTCGTTTAATAGCAGTTTGTTTTACCTAGTGTGAAGTTAATAGAAACTTAAGGAAATAGGCAGGTTTTTGCTTTTTTTAACAAAAAGGGGGTTAACTTGACATATATAAAGAATATTGGTGGGGTAATAAAGCTTGGGTAGCGAGCCAAAAAATATCAAACAAGCCTGTCAACAAATAAGCATTATCCGTTAAGCATTGTATTTTGATCGTTGTCAAACCAATCTTTAATGGCTTTTATACCATTGAGCGCCACTTGCAACGGTGGCATTTGTAATAGCATCCCTTTTACGTTGAGTCTTTCGAGGTGGGGCAATTGGGTGATGCTGTGGGGCAAGTGGGTAATTTTAGTGTTTTCTAAGTTGAGTTTTTTCAAACTTGTAAGTCGGCTTATTTCAGGCAATAAAGTAGTAATATTGGTTTGACTAATGTCGAGATCTTCCAGACAAGGCAGTTCAAACAATGCTTTGGGTAATAAACCAACTGGCAGGTTTTTTAGGCTGAGTTTACACAACTGGGTAAGCTTGCCTATATTTTCGCCCAGTTGATGAATGTTGTTTTGGTCGAGACACAATGTTTTTAAATTATGTAATGTGTATATTTCTACAGGTACCTTGTCTAACCCCATCCCTGATAAGTCAAGCCCGTGGGTCTCACGTGCTTCAGAAATCCTCAGTCGACAATCAATCAATTTTTGGGCTTGGTCATTCAGGTTGTTTTCATCGGCAAAGATGTGCTCAAGGTGTTGTAATTGTAATAAGGCTGAAGGCAGGTCGGTAATTTGATTGGCAGTAATATTTAATAGCTCAAGTTGAGTAAGTTGTCCAATAGCCGCTGGAATGCCCAACAGTCGATTGTGCTCGATAGAAAGCGATTTGAGGGCAGGCAAGCAAGTAATTACTTCCGGAAACTTTTCTAATTGATTAGAGGTAAGGTTTAAACGCTCAAGGTTTTGGAGTTGAGCAAGTTCTTCAGGCAAATCTTTGAGTTGGTTTACCACCAAATTGAGTTCCCGCAAATTACTTAACCGGGCAATGTGTGCCGGAATAACTGATATACGATTGAAATGTAAACGAAGGATTTCTAACTGTGGCAACTCAAACACTTGAGCAGGAATGGCATTGAGTGCCAAGCCTCCCAAATCTAATTCATTTAAATTTTTATCCTTTACCTCTTGTATTCTTTGGTATGCCTTTTTTTCGAGACTGTTCATCTGGATTTGCCTTTTTACGCTTTTCCAATATATAAAATACTGATGAAAAATGCTAACAATAGTCCACAGCATTCAGTCGATAGTCGATAGCTTTTTTGTAAGCCTTCACATCTAGTAATATACTGAAAAACAGCAACTTAAAACTTATTATACCATATTGATGTTTTTTTAACTGTTTGCTCAAAAGTCCCAAATACAGTTTTTATTGAGTAAATAACTGAAGGGGGTTAACCTTCCCAATATAAAAAAACTAAACTATCGATACTAAGGAATGTGACCGCCCCGTAAACGGGATTTCGGGCGTAGCCCTCAACAATAACTACCCGATTTAGAGCAAAGCTTCTAGCGACAAGTTCAATCATCAATTATTTTAAACTTGTCGCTAGAAGCTTATAGCTCATCCCTTTAGGCTACACCAACTCCCCCCGTTTCCAGACCTTGTATGGCTTAAACTTGCCCTGGTGATACAAAATCTCACGATAATCATCGGTTGCAAACCCGGTCAGGTCGGCCAATTGTCCGGCTACCAATTGCCCCCTGTCGTGTAAGTTGAGCGCCTTTGCCGCCCTAAAAGTCACTCCAGCAAAAGTTTCTGCGGTGGTGAGTTTTTCTACCGCGCCCAGTACTGCTGCCTGCATGAGCAAATCGCCCATAGGCGCCGAACCTGGGTTCCAGTCGGTAGCAATTGCCACACAAGCCCCTTGGTCGAGTAGCTTACGCGCGGGGGCATAGTCCATACCCAAGCCAAAGGTAACCCCTGGCAAAACCACTGCTACAGTATCGACTTTTGCCAAAAGCGCTACTTCCTGGTCAGTACTGGCTTCAAGATGGTCAGCACTGATTGCCCCCACTTCGCACGCAAGTGCACTGCCCCCGGTGCTAAACTGATCGGCGTGAATGGTAATATCAAACCCCATGGCCTTTGCCTTGTTGAGGTAATGCCTGCCCTCTTCTACCGAAAAAGCGGTGTCCTCTACAAATATATCTACCCGTTTGGCTAAGTTACGCGCCTTTACTTCAGGCAGTAGTTTTTCCAATACATCGTTTAAGTAAGTCATAGAGTCATCGTATTCGGGTGCCCGCATGTGGGCTGCCAGGCAAGTCGCCACTATGTCTATAGCATGGGTATCATTTACTTTTTTAATGGCTTCCAACATCTTAAGCTCAGCCTCTACCGACAAACCATAGCCACTTTTTACCTCACAGGTAGTTACTCCTTCGGCCAAATGTCTTGATGCTCGCTGGGTAGCTGAAGCTACTAAAGCATCAAGCGAAGCTTCGCGGGTTTTCCTTACCGAATCGAGAATTCCACCTCCAGCACGCGCTATCTCTAGGTAAGGTTTGCCTGCCACTCGCATGGCATAGTCGCGGGCACGGCTGCCCCCAAAACAAATATGGGTATGGGCATCGACAAATCCAGGCAACAATACACAATCTTCTTCTATGCGTTCTACCTGATCACAGGTTTTTACCAGCTTATCAAAATCGTCTATTGCTTCTATAATATCATTACTCACCAAAACTCCAGCATTTTCTCTGATTACCAATTGTTCGTCGCTGATGGCTCCCTTTGCAGGAAGGTTTTCGAGGGTAACAACTTGCTTAAAAGGTCCTATTAATTTTTTCATGATGATAGTTTATAACATTGACGGGACAATATATGAGAAATTCAGCCCTTGATGAATCAGGATTTACAATTTTTGGTATAAAATCAAATGATTTCACTTTATTTAAGGTAAAAATTACTTAGCTTACCTTCAGTGAGGATATGGTAAATATTGCCTACTCAATACCTCACCAAAAATAGTCGCATTCAAAGAAGTTTTACACTCAACAATTGCGTTATTTTTGTTGCAAGTTTTTAAGTCAATCAATAAAAAATTGATCATTTATTAAAATTAAACAACCATCATGGAAAAGATATTTTTGACTTTGAGACAAGGCATTTTTTCGGTTCGTAGGGCTTTTATGGACATTGAGGTAAGTCTTTGAGTCATAGAAAAAACTCGCCCAAATCAAAAAACTATTTTTTGTCCATGACTTATTATACTAAGATTAAAGTGATTTTAGGATTTACAGAATTAGCTGAAGCAGAGCTCAGCACAGCTGTAGCTTCGGTTGATTAATGTTGGTATTTAGGCAATTAGTCAAAACCTGTCCCAAAAACCATTTTTGTTTAAGTATAAAATAACTTTCGTTTATAGCAGAACTCATATTGAGTTCACAAAAAATCAAGTTTGTAACCAAATCCAGTAATCTATGAACTTCAAAACAATTACAAATCAAATGAACCTTTGGGGGGTAATGACCCTTGTTTGCTTGTTCCTTGCCAAGCCCCAACAATCTAAAGCTCAAGGCGACTTAATGGCTATGGCAGACAGTGCCAATGTATTTGCCATTCCTTTTGGCTACACTCAAATCGGCGAAACCGGTTATGTAGGATTTCGCTTGCAACCTGAGCTTGCTTTTGGCAAAATAGGGGTTGGCTTAGACATTCCTATTATGTTTAGCACCAAAGATGGTTCGTTCCGGGCAGAAGAATTTCAAGACGGATTGGGGGGGATTTTGCGTATGGTTCAGTATTTCCGCTATGGACGCAAACGTCGTGACCCTTTTTATATCAAAGTAGGAGTACTCAGAAGATCATACTTAGGGTTTGGCGGCTTATTGAACAACTATACCAACTCGCCTAGTTTCGAGCGTCGGAAGGTAGGTTTTGAGTTTGACATTAGCCCTGGCAGCAGGTTTTTTGGGGTAGAAGGTTTATATAGCGATATTAATGGTTTGAACTTAGTAGCAGTTCGCCCCTATGTACGTCCTTTTGTCAACTCTCTTGCACCTATTATCAATACCTTCGAGATTGGGGTAGGGGTAGTGCATGACCGTTCTCAACAAGCTTTGCCGGTAGCAACTTCCACTACTCCTTTGCCTATCACCATTCCTACTACCTCGGCAGACTCTACTACCGACTTAATAGATACCCGCTATGTAAACAGTGGAATGACTGGGTTGAATGTAGATGCAGGCATCACTCTTTTAAACATTCCTTTTATAAAGGTAGATGCTTATACCCAGTATGCTTTTTTGTTTAAAAACAACTCTGACAGCCTCAAAAAAGATTTGGATGCTATAGCTTCAGTAGCCGGAAACGAAGCTGTGAAAGAGTACGGTACTGGTTCGGGATTTAGTGCTGGGGTAAGGGCTCGCTTGAACTTCATTGCCAATATATTTGCGATGGAAGCACGTTTAGAGTACCAAAACTACAGTAAGTTTTTCCGCCCTCAGTTTTTTGATGCTACCTACGAGATAAACAAAGATGCCAACATTTTGGCACTTGCTACCGACACTACGGCTACCAAAGGTATTTATGGTACTTTGAGTGGGCATTTATTGAATAAAATTAAAATTACGGGTGGTTTACAGTTGCCTTTTGAGATTAGCAAAACTAACTCTGCTTTGTTGTTTGTTCAAGGAGATGCTACTGGTTTGATCCCTAAAGTAGTATTGTCAGGAACTTATGTAAAGGGCAACCTTTTTACTTTGCAAGATGCTTTAGTGTTAGACGATCGGTCACTTGCCAATGTAAGAGCTGCTTACCAATTGTACTCTTGGCTTACTTTGGGGGTTGACTTCCGCTGGACGTTTGCCAAAGTAACCAACGACACCTTTGACCCTGCCATCGAAAGAGTAGAAGCTACCCGTTATGTAATGCCTTATGTAGGGATCAATATTCCTTTGTTTAGTAACAAATCGGCTGACTAAGGAGCTCAATCTTATTTGCTATAATACAACAAAAGCGAAACAAAGTAAATTTGTCTCGCTTTTGTTGTATATGTATCTAATTTATTGCTTATCGCTCAAGGTCTGTGCTTTTCTCTATTTGCCAAACTTTGCCTTCAAAGCAGCCAACTTAGAGTTAAAGTCTCCTTCCGGAACTTCTTCTTCTTTTTTACCTTTAGGCTTATTACCTGCTCCGTCTTTGCGTCGGTTTTGAGGCTTGTTTTTGCGGTCTTTGTTGTTGCGTCGTTTTGCTGTATCAGCTGCTCCAGCTTCGCCTTTCATTGTGAGTTGAATGCGTTTGCGTTCTACGTCTACATCCAACACCATCACCTCTACTTTTTGCTGTACTTTGACCACCTCATTGGGGTCACTCACAAAAGTATTAGACAACTCACTGATATGCACCAAGCCATCCTGATGTACGCCTATATCTACAAAAGCTCCAAACTTAGTCACATTGGTTACTACACCGTTGAGTTTCATTCCGGTTTTGAGGTCTTCTATAGTATTTACCCCTTCGGCAAACTCTACCACCTCAAACTTAGCCCGAGGGTCGCGCCCTGGCTTGGCAAGTTCTTGCAAAATATCGTTCAATGTAGGCAAACCCACCGTATCGGTTACATACTTTTTAGGGTCAATCTGTTGACGCAACTTGTCGTCTTTCATGAGGTCGGTTACTGAGCAGCCCAAGTCTTTGGCCATTTGCTCTACAACAGGATAGCTTTCGGGGTGTACTGCACTGGCATCTAGTGGGTTAGGAGCATCGCCAATGCGCAAGAAACCAGCTGCTTGTTCAAACGCCTTGTTTCCCAAACGCTTTACTTTTTTGAGTTCAGCCCGGCTTTTAAACGCACCATTTTCGTTGCGGTACTCTATGATATTTTGCGCAAGCACAGGGCCTAAACCAGATACATAAGTCAAGAGTTGCTTACTTGCCGTATTTACCTCTACCCCTACCTTGTTTACACTACTCTCTACCACATCATCCAAGCTTTTCTTGAGGGCGGTTTGGTCTACATCATGTTGGTACTGTCCTACTCCTATCGATTTTGGATCTAGTTTTACCAGCTCAGCCAATGGGTCCATCAAACGACGCCCAATAGAAACCGATCCTCTGACAGTAATGTCTTCATCAGGAAACTCTTCGCGTGCCACCTCAGACGCTGAATAGATAGACGCTCCACTTTCATTGACCATTACTACCAAAATTTCTTTAGGTAAACCAATACTACGAATGAAAGCTTCGGTTTCGCGGCTTGCGGTACCATTGCCAATGGCTATAGCCTGTACATCGTATTTTTTGCACAAATCGTGAATGGTGGCCATCGCTTCGGTGCGGCGACGATCGGGAAATATAACGTCGTGCTTCAGCAACTTACCTTGTGGATCGAGACATACTACCTTGCAACCTGTACGGAAACCAGGATCGATTGCCAAGACCGCCTTTTGCCCCAAAGGAGCCGCCAGTAAGAGTTCACGTAAATTGTCGGCAAATACCTGAATGGCTTCAGAATCGGCTTTTTTCTTTGCCTTAAGACGCACTTCGGTTTCCATAGAAGATTTAAGCAAACGTTTGTAAGCATCTTTTACGGCAAGTTCCATTTGCTCGGTGTTTTCAGCACTGCTGTCTTCTTTCACAAAACGGCGAGCCAATTTTTGCAAGGCTTCTTCTTCTTCGGGCGAGGTATCAAGCGACAACATGCCCTCTTTTTCGCCCCGACGAATGGCCAATACCCGGTGTGAAGGGGCATCTTGTACAGCTTCTTCCCAGTCGAAGTAGTCCATGTATTTTTTGGCCTCTTCTTCTTTGCCTGGAATCACCTTTACTGTATAGGCACCTTTTTTCCAAAACAAATCGCGCATAGTAGCACGGGCTTCCACATCTTCGTTTACTTTTTCGGCAATAATGTCGCGGGCTCCGGCAAGGGCTTCCTCCTCAGTATTTACGCCCTTTTCGGGATCAATAAATTTTTTGGCTTCTGCTATTAAGTCAAAATCTTCCTGAGCAAATATTTTTTCTCCCAAAGGTTCCAGCCCTTTTTCGCGGGCAATGGTAGCGCGGGTGCGCTTTTTGGGTTTGTAAGGCAGGTACAAATCTTCGAGGGCTGTCATGGTTTCGGCAGCCTCTATTTTCTTTTTGAGTTCAGGGGTGAGTTTACCCTGTTCTTCTATCGATTTTAGTATAGCCTCTCTTCTTTTGTCCAGATCGCGCAGTTGCGTCAGTCGGTCACGAATTTGTGCAATGACAACTTCGTTTAAGCTTCCGGTGGCTTCTTTACGGTATCGGGCGATAAAAGGAATGGTAGCCCCTTCGTCGAGCAATAACGCCGTGGCTGCCACCTGGTGCTCAGTAATATTTAGTTCCTGAGCTATTTTTGGAAAATGTGGATTGTTCATGTATTCACAATAATATCAAAATAAGTGACCAAAGTTACAAAAACTTGGGGTTTGGGCAGGGGGTGAAGGTGAAAATATTTGGGGAAGTTTATTAAAAGATATGGATTTTTTGAGTAATCAAAATTATCAGGTATAAAGATGTGGATAAAATCAATTACCTGCCTAAAAGTACACCTTACTAAAAAGGTAAATTATGGCTGACACCAACTCACATTTAGGCAATATTTTTTTAAAATGCTTAAAGCGTTTTTCAGAGCTTGTTTAAATTTAGCTGTTGACAGTGCCCTCCGAACTTGATTCGGAGGATTTAGAAATAGCCATCGGTTTTGGTTCGTTTTTTTAGCTGGAGAAAACACGTACCCGATAAAAACTCTAGACTGTGAACCGAACTTGCCTTTAGGTAAATGAACGACTTCAAATGGCTACTATAATCCCCGCTTTTAAACACTTCTTTATATGCCGCCTAAATACTTTAACAAAAGGTGCTGTTTTCAGCTCTTCTTGTTATAGGTATAATTTGGACAAAAAAAACACAATAAATTTCCTTCCAATTACCAGTTATACCCCAAAAACGACCACTTATACCTGGTTTTGGGAAAGTATTTTTCTTTGTAAGACCTTTGCTGGTGGGGATTCCGAAAACCCAACAACAGAGTAGGAAATTAGATATTACAATACTTGCCAGGCAGATGATTGATAGTAAGTGCCTATCAAAATAATTCAAGACTGCCTGTTGGTTAATACAAAAGTTATGATACATTTTACATACAAGGTTATCAGACTAAAACCGCCTGTGCAGCCTTTTTACCTGGCTTGCTTGCTGGCTTTTGTTGCCTGCATTCACCCGCTCAAAGCGCAACCTACTGCTGACACAGTTCTACCTGTCGATGGTTTTGAAAGCCCGACAACAGTTTCGCTTGTTTACAAACCAACAAGTACTGTTTGGACTTTTTTTGGCAGGGCAGGTTTTTCAAACAACAATTCTCACCTTACTAAAAATCGTCTTCAGGCTCCTGAGGGAAATCAAGTGATGTTTTTACAAAGTGTAGGAAGAGCACACCGCTCATATAAAGTGGCTGAGGCTGGCTATTACCGGGTATGGGTAAAGGCTGCATTGCGCGCCAAAGTGCTGAACATACAACGCCCAAATGTGGGCATACGTATAGATGGCATCGACTTGGGTAATATACAAGTGCCCTCTAACGCTTACACCGACTTACATTCTTTGGCCATTTATTTAACTGCTGGCAACCACACTATAGAACTTAGAAGAATCAATTCGAAAATAGGGGATCAAACCGCCTTTGTAGACGATTTGCGCCTTGAGAAACTACACGATTGGCAAAAGACGGCTACTTGGAGAGACACCCAGCCAAACAGTAGCCAGATGGTAACTATACCAGCAGGAACCACTGTAGTAATGAATGGAAAAATCAAGGCAAAACGTATTATGGTGCATGGACACCTGGTGGCTGCCCAAAACCGTGACCTAGATATTACTACTCATAATATTATGGTGATGGGAGCAGATGCTTTGTTTGAACTTGGGCAAGCGCTGGTTCCTTACCCTAAAAAAGCCACCATTACCCTCAATGCACCTGGGGATGGTACAGATACTTCTCACCCAACAATGGGAGATAATTATTTGGGAGCTATGGGAGACGCCCGCCTGGAGATGCATGGTTTGGCAAAAACCAGTTGGACAAAACTGCAAAGTGGCGGTGCTGTTGGTAGCAATCAAGTGGTGTTGGCAGAAGCTACTACCCACTGGAAATCAGGTGATGAAATCATCATTACATCCAACCGTCTTACCAAGGAAAATAATGTCTGGGCTGATAGGTCTGAAAAACGTACCATTGTGTCTGTAGCAGGAACACAAATTACTCTAGACAAGGCTTTGACCTATGCGCATGATGGAGGGGTAAAAACTTACACCAACAATGACGACTCTAAAACCTGGACGGCTGACCTAAGAGCCGAAGTAGGCATGCTTACCCATAATATTAAAATACAGGGAGCCCCTACTAATACAGGCTATGGTGGCCACATCATGATGATGGGCAAGGGCAAGGCTTATGTAAGTGGCGTGGAACTATACAACATGGGGCAAAAGCAGAAAATGGGGCGTTACCCATTTCACTGGCATATGTTGGGTAAGGCAGGTAAGGGACAATACTTCAAAAACTCCAGCGTGCACAAATCGTACAACCGAGCCATTACCATTCATGGTACAGACAGCACACTCGTTGAAAACAATTTTTGTTATGACCATATTGGGCATGGCGTCTTTCTGGAAGATGGCAGCGAACGTTTTAACACCATCCGCAAAAATGTGGTATTGCTTACCAAACGTCCCAAAAAAGGAGAAGAACTAATTGCTTCTGATAACGAGCTTGATAAGATGCAAGACCGCACCCCAGCCAGCTTCTGGATTACCAACCCCCAAAACACCTTTGAAGACAACATAGCCGCTGGCACACATGGTACAGGATATTGGTTTGCGTTCCCTACCAAGCCTACAGGTGCATCAGCTAAGGATCCTCGTTTTAAAAGTATGGAACCACATAAGTCGCCATTGATTAGTTTTAAGGGTAATGTGGCCCATAGTTGTATGACTGGTTTTGATATTTTTGACCAAATAGGTCCTGATCACAAGATTTTGGTTAGCAGAGGATGGGATAACAAAGAAGAACACCTGATGGAAAACTGCCTGTGGTTTGCCAATGATGTGGCATTGTATGCAGGCTTTGGCTGGCTTCTTCCTAATCCACAAGGGCCTTTTGTGCTAGGCCCTACCGATAACCTCATTTTTAGAAACAATATATTGGTTGAAAACAAGGCGGGTACTATGTTTGCCAGCAACTGTATTATAGATAATTCGGTGTTTGTGGCTCATTCAGGTTATAACTTCATTCCTGCAAACATGCAACGCCAGGCGTATTTGGTATACGATGGCCCTGGTCAAATACATCATAGCCATTTTATAGGGTGGGATCATAAAAAAGCCAACTTGTTGGGGAACATTGGTTCAGCTATCAAACATGTCAATCATATATTTAGGGGTAACACCACTGATCAGGTAGTTCGTTGTAAATTAGATAACTTCAATATTCAACCAACAAATGACCAGCCTTTATTCAGGCTTCGCCCCAGGCTTTGGTCTGTGGTGGTTAAAGACGAAACCGGAACTTTTACTGGGGAACCTAACACTGCTTTGGTAAGCAACCATCCTTTTATATTGGTGGGCGATGAAGAAAACCCACATCCAGACAAATGGGCAAATGTTTATCGTAGTCATCACCGTTTTGCTTTGGCTACGTTGAATTATCCTGGTACTCACAAAGACCAGTTTCCCAATATTGTGGTTACCCGTCAAAAACAAGGCGCTGAATCCCAACAGGTGTTGTATAGACCAGATGACAATCAGGTGGATCACTACCAATCGCTGCCTGTAATTGTAAATGAGGGCTTTGAGTATGTATATGAGTTTGACAGTCTGCCTTCAACGAAGCAGATACAAATGCGAATGGATGATGCTACAGCAGGTGATGAGTTCACCACTATCTTCAAAGACTTTGGTAAACTGGTTGGTTTAGAGGTAGCCGCTATTAATTGCCCCAGTTGCCCTGATAAGACCGCTTTAAGTATGTCTCCGTATACATCCTTAGATGATTTGCGTAGCGCGCCGGGCAGTGGGTACTACATAGAGCCAGCGGGTGATTTGTATGTAAAAGTAAAAGCCATTGGCAACAGGCAATATTATAAACTCACTTGGAATACCAACTTTGTGGTACCTATAATGGATACCGACGGAGATGGTATGTCAAATGTGGACGAGTATCTTAAAAGTCGCAGTATGTTTGATGCCAAAGATTTGGAGACTGGTTTTGATAAAACTGATAACGCTGATAAATTTGAGGGTTGGACAAAGTTGTACCATGTTGTAAATGTGCAAGTAAAAGATGGTGCCTTGCGCGGAACCTCTAACAATAGTGGTATAAGAGCAGCCATTATTAACGATCAATTTAACTTCCGGGCTGATCGGGTACAAACCATTCAGGTACGAATGAAGGCTTCGCATAATGTGCCTGTTCTATTGTTTTTTTATATCAATGATGAATCTTATTTTCCAGCAAAAAATAAGCCGTTAATTGCTCATTATACTGGCAATGGAGACTGGCAAACGCTTACTTTTAATGTGAGCAATCAACCTGACTGGAAAGGCACCATCACAGCCCTACGCCTTGACCCAGTAAATGTGCCAAATACTTCCTTTGAGATTGATTGGGTCAAATCGAGTTACATAGATACTGATGGAGATGGTATGTCAGATGTGGAGGAGAATCGTAAGAACCGTGATCAGCTTAATGCCAAAGATTTGGAGACTGGTTTTGATAAAACTGATAACGCTGATAAATTTGAGGGTTGGACAAAGTTGTACCATGTTGTAAATGTGCAAGTAAAAGATGGCACCCTGCGCGGAACCTCTAACGAAGATAGTGGAGATGCAATCATTACTAACCATCAATTTAACTTCCAGGCTAATCAGGTACAAACTATTCAGGTAAGAATGAAGTCCTCTGAGGATGTGGTGCCTCAAATACTTTTTGCGACTAATACTAACCCTCATTTTTCTGGAAGCAGGGTGATAAGTGTAAGATATTCTGGCAATAATGAATGGAAAATATTGACTTTTAATGTGGGCAATCATCCTGACTGGAAAGGCACCATCACAGCCCTACGCCTTGACCCAGTAAATGTGCCAAATACTTCCTTTGAGATTGATTGGGTCAAGAGTTGTACTGATTGTGTGGCAGCAGGAGCTTCATCGGCCAGAACCACCACCCAGGGTTTTGTCCAACCACAATCAGAAAGTAAGGTAAACCTTTACCCCAAC
Source organism: uncultured Microscilla sp. (assembly GCF_947493425.1). Taxonomy (GTDB): domain Bacteria; phylum Bacteroidota; class Bacteroidia; order Cytophagales; family Microscillaceae; genus Microscilla. Next base: position 15,863 of record NZ_CANLRP010000134.1, read on the forward strand.
CCACTGGGCGAGCAGTTATTTATCAAAGGCATTGGCGAAGGTACCATCGTTCGCATTTTTGATATGCAGAGCAAGCTTCGTAAAAAACTGGCATACAAGGGTTCTATTAATGTAACAGACCTCGAAGCGGGTATTTACTTGGTAGAAGTAAATGGCACATTTTATAAAGTGCTAAAGGAGGAGTAACAGGACTTTCTTATAAAAATTGAAAGTGAGGGTTAGTTGTAAAATTGGAGTTTTGACTCAATACAACTAACCCTCACTCTCATGTTAATCAAAGGATGAAGTTTTACGAAGAAATGCAAAATTGTTCAGCTTTAGATTTCAGAGGCATTCACGGAAAAACATAGTTCATTATCATATATTTCAATCGCGTTTACTTGCCGAATAAACTCCATTGTCAAATTCTACCTGATACTCAATACACAAAAAAGGATATTTTCTCAACTCCTTGGTCACTTTTTCATTGTACTCTCCATTTTTCCCCAAACACAACTGAAAAGCAAATGCTATGTTGTGGGCATCTTTGGTTTTCAAAAGAGATAATATCTTTTTGTTATGATCTTCCATTGTTTTTTAGTGCTTATGAGACCACAAAAATACAGCTTTGCTCAAAAAATACGCACGACTTCTCTTTGTCAGTTTTATAAAAAAAAATTTCATTAATATTTCTTGGCAAATGTGAATGCTAAATATGTGATACATTGTATTTTTGGGTAAAGCTTTATAATAGAGACCAATAGTAAGCGGCAAATCACGAGTTGTATATATCTTCTTCTACTTTATACTTGTGTTAGGCCGTTTGCTCTCTGCCTCTGTCAAAATATACTTACTAACAAGTCTAACAATTTCAAAAACAATGAGCAACGAAAACGACAACACGACCGACAACAACCTTCGCACGGCAAAACTAATTATGGTAACTGCCAACAACAACAACAAGTATTATGAAATGCAGGAAAACGGTGATGGCACCTTTACGGTGAGCTATGGCAGAGTAGGCGGACGGGCTACTACCCGAAGTTATTCAATGCGGGAGTGGGACCAGAAATACCGCGAAAAAACCCGCAAGGGCTACGCCGATCAAACCCACTTATTTGCTGAAAGCAAAGAAGAAATAAAACTGGCTGATATTGACGACAAGGGAGTAGAAAAGCTCATTAATTTGTTGACTAAGTACGCCAAAAAATCTATTGGTGACAACTATAATGTAACTGCCGATCAGGTAACCCGCAAACAAGTAGATGAGGCGCAAGAGATTTTGGACAAGATTGTAGGGATGGTAGAAAAGAAAAGTAAGGATATAAAAGCCAAGCTTAAGCTGGAGGACCTCAACCGTAACTTGTTGAACTTGTATCAGATTATTCCTCGTAAAATGTCTAATGTAAACGATCATTTGTTTACTGGTGCTACTACTCAAGACGATGTGGAGGCAATGGAAAAGAAAATGGCAGAAGAGCAGGCGACACTTGATGTAATGCGTGGACAGGTAGACATTAATGAAAAAACCAAAGTGGCTGCTGAAGAGGAAAACGCCAACGAAATAAACCTGCTGGAAGCAATGGGGCTGGAAATGGCTACGGTGACCGATGATGCAGTAATTAGTAAAATCAAGGATTTAATGCAAGACGAAGCGCATAAGTTCCACAAAGCATTTGAGGTAACCAATATCAAGACGCAGCAATGGTACGACGATTTTAAAAAGACGGCTAAAGATCAAAAAACTGAGCTTTTTTGGCACGGCAGCCGTAACGAAAACTGGATGTCTATTCTGGAAAATGGACTGGTACTGCGTCCAGCCAACGCGGTAATTACCGGAAAAATGTTTGGGTATGGTTTGTACTTTGCTGACAAATTCCGTAAATCACTGAATTACACATCTTTACGTGGCTCTTACTGGACAGGAGGCACAGCCAAAGATGGTTTCCTTGCTTTGTATGAGGTACATGTAGGCAACCAATATCACCTCAAAAAACACCAGTCGTGGTGTTATGAACTAAGCGAGAAAAACCTCAAAAAAAAGGGGGATTATGATTCTTTGTTTGCCGAAGGAGGTGCCGATTTACGCAACAATGAATACATCATTTATAATCACTCGCAATGTACGGTCAAATATTTGGTACAGGTGAAATAGTTTGCAGCCTCAAGCTTTTAGCGACAAGCGGCAAGTTTGCGAATGTTCTACAAACAACTGATAAAGTATCGCTTAACGTAAGCTGTGGGTTGTAAAACTAAAATTTTGGTTATCAAGAGGTATGACTATTTTTTGAGCTTAAACAACCACCAATTGAAGCACCGATATACATCGGCATCTCAAGACTTGTGGCTTGTACCTTGCAACTTGAATTAATTCTTAAAATTTACAAACGACAGGCTGCCTGCTTGTCGTTTGTTGCTTGAGCAAATATGATTATTTATTGCTTTAGGTTTGTTATATTTGCAGACTTGGATTAGTAAGGAACTACCAAGTACTCTACAAAGTAGGCTAAAATCCTATATCTGGATATTTTTCAAAATAAGTGCTGAAATTTAATAACTGAAATAGCGTATCCTCTGATTGTAGTATAAGTAGAGTATAGTTGATAAAAGACACTCAATAACCCGCCAAGCTAGAATATACTAAGCAGCGGATGTCCCCAAAAACTTTGCGCCAAAATGAATTATAAGGAAGTTGTAGACAATAATCCCCTTCTTGAGACTGTGGCTAAGGTAGCCCAGCAAACTGGGCTTGAAACTTATGTGGTAGGTGGCTTTGTACGCGATTTGATACTTAAGCGCCCCTCGAAAGACATAGACATTGTATGCGTAGGTAGTGGTATAGAGCTGGCAAAGGCGGTAGCTGAAGAGCTACCTGATAAGCCACAAGTAAATTACTTTAAGAATTTTGGTACGGCTCAAATCAAGGCTCAAGACTGGGAACTGGAGTTTGTGGGTGCACGCAAGGAGTCTTACCAACGCAATTCGCGTAAGCCAATTGTGGAAGATGGTACCCTCGAAGATGACCAAAACCGTCGAGATTTCACTATCAATGCTTTGGCCATTAGCCTACAAGCAAATAATTGTGGTGAAGTGATGGATCCCTTTGGGGGAATAAAGCACCTGGAGCAACGGGTAATTAAAACTCCGCTTGACCCAGACATTACTTTTTCTGATGACCCATTGCGAATGATGCGTGCCATACGTTTTGCCACTCAGCTAAAGTTTGACATAGAACCCAATACGTTTGAGTCTATTCAAAAAAACAAAGAGCGTATCAAGATTGTATCACAAGAACGCATTACGGTAGAGCTAAATAAAATTGTAGAAGCCCTAGTGCCCTCTTATGGGTTTAAGTTGTTGTTTTATGCTGAGTTGCTACATTTAATCTTTCCTGAAATGGTAGATCTACACGGGGTAGATGTGGTAGATGGCAAAGCACATAAAGACAATTTTTTCCATACGCTACAGGTACTTGACAATGTGGCCAAAGTATCGGACGACTTGTGGCTGCGTTGGTCGGCCATTATGCATGACATTGCCAAACCTGCCACCAAACGTTTTGACAAACGGGCAGGGTGGACTTTTCACGGGCACGAAGACAAAGGAGCTAAGATGGTTCCGCATATTTTTCGTAGGCTTAAGTTGCCCATGAACGACCGCATGCGTTTTGTGCAAAAATTGGTACGCTTGCACCTGCGCCCCATTCCATTGTTCCGCGACCACATCACCGATTCAGCCATTCGGCGTTTGTTGTTTGATGCAGGCGATGATATAGACGCGCTGATGATGCTTTGCCGGGCAGATATTACGTCTAAAAACCACGAGAAAGTAAAGCGTTTTCTCAAAAACTTTGATGTGGTAGAACGCAAGCTCAAAGAAATAGAAGAAAAAGACCGAATGCGTAATTTCCAACCTGTGATTACGGGTGAGGTAATCATGGAAGCGTTTGACCTGCAACCCAGCCGTGAGGTAGGGTTGATAAAAACTGCAGTAAGAGAAGCGGTACTGGACGGTGAAATCCGCAATGAAATAGAAGAAGCTTTTGCTTTTATGGTTGAAAAAGGCAAAGAATATGGGCTTACCCCAGTAAAAACTATCAAAGAGTTGTCTTAGCCAGACAGCTCTTTTTACTTTACTACTACTTATACCTCACAGGGTTATGCGCCCAGCCTTCCCATACTTGCTCATTCCATACATATTTTACTTTCATTGCTTGAGCTTTTTCATACATAGCCGTTGCTTTTTGGTCTTGACTATTACCACGCATCAGCAGTGCTAAGGCGTAGCTTTCATATAAAGCAATAGAGTGAGGCAAATGCTCAAATAGTTTTTGGTAACAAATCTCTACGACCTTTATAGGCAAGCCATAAGTAATATCTATCTCCAGGGCTGCCAACAGGTCTACCGGGTCTTGGGCAAGCAAAGCTTCTTTAATCAGCTCAGGCAAGTAGGAAGTTTGTTGAGGGTATTGGATGTATTGACGAACAAAGTTTTCGAACTGATGACTGGTTCGTATTATCAAACTTTCTGGATAATCAATCTTTTTTTTGTCAATGATCCCTTTAAATTGCCCTGCCAAGTACTGCGCTTTCTTTCTTTCGAGATTCCACCACCACGAGGCGTGGGCTTGCTGCCCCTCAGCATAAGTTCTAATGATGGGTGGAGTAAGCAAACCATGACAATAATCACTAGGGGTAGCGGTTTCATCTAACAGTGTTTTGAGGCGTTGTTGGAGTTCCCAACTATGCACAAAGTCAATATTGGCTCTGATAATTTCGCTTACCTTGAGTACTTGATCTAAGTTGGTTTTGATACGTAAATGCATATCATATTGGCTATAAGCTTTTGCATAGTTGGTTTGGTGCTGGTTGTCCCACAGACGCAAGGCGTACACTGCTTGGGTAGCTGCATTGCTATAATTGTAATATTTGGTTGGTGCATTTTGATTGATATAGACTTGCAAGGTTGGAATAAGACTTTCGTCACCATACAACGCCAGTGCAGATAGCCAAGCAGGTGAAAAAAAAATATGATCGTTGGCGGTCAAAATGGCGTCTTTGACTTGGGGCAAAAATTGGCGTTTTTTTAATAAACCTGCCACCCAACAAGCAGTTAGTAAAGCCTCTCGTTGATGGTGTGTCCAAGGGTTTATGCTAGCTTGCTTACTAAACTTAAACAAAGCCTCTATGTGCTCATCAGGAATGGTAGAAAGTAAGAAACGGGTTCGAAGGACAAAGTCTTTCCAGGCATAATCATCCTGTGTAAATATTTTAAGTCCAAATAAATGCTTTCGGCAAAATACAGTAAGATATGCACTGACCAAATCAGGGATATGATACCTTAAGTTATCATCATTGGGGAACAACATATTTAATTTTACTCTAAAATTTAAACTTATTTTCTTTCCAATCGAGGTTTGAAGCCTCCATTTCTTTGCTGTAAATTGTAGCAAAAAAACAGACCTAATTTATTAAAAATATGGCAATAACATTTAAAAAAGCAGGCTCTTTATTTGACGAAAATGTAGCAGCTATAGTAAACCCTGTAAACACAGTAGGAGTAATGGGCAAAGGGCTGGCACTAGAGTTTAAAAAACGCTTTCCGAAAAACTATGAATTATACCGCACAGCTTGCAAAAGTGATGAGGTATGCACAGGGCAAATGTTTGTAACCCATACAGGCAACACTCCTGGCATCATTGTTAACTTTCCGACCAAACAACATTGGCGGGGAAAATCAAAATTAGCTTATGTTAGTGAGGGACTAGATGATTTGGCAAAAGTGATAGCAACCGAAAAGGTGGCTTCTATTGCTTTGCCTCCTTTGGGCTGTGGGTATGGTGGCTTGGCATGGGCTGAAGTAAAGCCCTTGATTGAAGAAAAACTGGCAGAAGTGGCCAATGATGTAGAGGTAATTGTCTTTGAACCTTAAGATACATTCAACTTTTTATGCTCTAAACATTTAACATTTCCGTAAATTATCCACTATTGTTTCTGGGCTTACAGTCGCTCCTGATTGTGCGGCAAAAAATAATTGCCTAAGCATCTACACTTGAATTTTTAGTGGTTTTTATCGAGTTTTGCCTTGTGATTTTTCTTCAAAGTTATATTATACCCTTAAGGTGAGTTGTCATAAACTTTGACCCTTAAGTTGTAGAAATTAAAAAGGGCATAAAAAATTGAATTTCAATTAATTATACCCATAATTCATTGCAAAAGGTTATTATTGTATCGACTAAAAAACTATAATACCTATTACAATGAACTTACATTTTAAAAAAAATTTCGCAAAGAGTTATCTTCTTTAGTACAAAAATATTTTCGCGGTCATTTTTGTAATGATGTCAGTGTATTTACGACCATTTCGGAAACATTTGATTCAGAGACTTTGAGTGCTGATGAATTAGCCAAGTTAGAAAAGTTCCTACAGCTATTTTTTTAGGTCAGCTGCTAGGGTTACCCACCTTGAATAGCTTGTTAGTGAAATTCGGAATAGTGAGCAATTCGGTTCAGATTAGTTATCAAAAGTTGGTTTCTAGCTTATCAATAAATCAGCTTAGAAAGTTGTTTGAAGCGGCTTTTATGTCTCAATTAGGTCAAGTCCTCGGCGAAATGAGTCAAAAAGATTCCAGTTGTTGGTCCAAAAACGTGGTAACTGTGGTGTTGGATGATAGTGTATTTCGGAGCTGGTTATCCTCTCAGGGTTGCACGAATGATTTTGAGGAC
>NZ_CANLRP010000135.1 GCF_947493425.1 uncultured Microscilla sp.
TTGTACCAAACAGAACTTGAATCACTGCTCTCTCTAAAATTTCAAAGTTTTCACAAATCCTAACAGCTTGAAGTATAACTGCTCGGCTTCGAGAAAATGACCCAACCGGGTGTAGTTGTAACCTTGGTAGTAATAAGCCTGACAAATGCCCCGAATATAATTATCCTGCTTGGCCCAACGCAAGGCTTGGGTGGTAAAACTGACAACCTTTGAAGAATCAGAACGCTGATACTGCTCAGCCAGCAGGTTGTAGGTATTGGCACGTTGGCGATGATTGATCTTTGTAGAAAGTACTTTCTGAAGAGAATCTACAACGGCAGGGGTTTGGGCACGAGCTTGACTAAATACCCCACAGCATAAGAGTGTAGTGAAAAGAAATGGAATAGTTATTCGAGTATTCATTGACTGGGCTTAGTTATTTTGACCATTAATTGTGAATCAATAGTATAAAATACAACTATTCCAATTATTTCCAGATTTTTCACAAACTATTAAAATTCCGTAAAGCATTTGAAACAGCTTTTTTTGTTTGGTCAAATATGACAGTTTTCAAAAAAATGAAGTATGGTTGAAACAAATGAAGCCTGGAGTTGCGTTAATTTTTACGCTATTGCAATAAAAGGGATTACCCTCTATCAGCCTATCAGGTATCCCTAAATATAATCTTGACTAAGTACTGGTTTCTTCATATGCCCAATTAACATTTGGCAAAAGATGAAATAATATAGTTCCAAATGAACTATATTAACCGTTTATAACTTAACTCCTACCCATAAAATATCATCACGTTGTTCGGCTTGATTCATAAAACCATACAAGGCGCTTATTAACTTATTCTTTTGACGCTTAAGTGAAAAGCCTTGATTATGTTTCAACAAGTCTAGCAAGCGTAATGCACCAAACTTATTGGGCGTACCATCGTTTTGATCAACCAAGCCATCTGATCCCATATACAAGGTACTACCTGTAGGCAAAGATAATGTGTGATTGCTAAACGGCTTTTTTTGCTTACGAAAGCCTCCTATAGACTGACGCACACTTGGAACACGAATTACCTCATTGCTTTTGGGAAGCGTATACAATAGGTCGTGTCTTGCACCAGCAAACGTTACTTCGGAACACGCTTGCTGGTGCTCAATGGCTAATATTGCTACATCTAAACCAGTATCTACCCTAGTGCTTTCGCCCTCTGTTCGTTCTTGAAGGAAAGCAACTTGCATTTTTTGAAGAATAACAGCAGGATCGATGATTTTCTCTACTTTTACTATCTGATCTAATAGTTTGTGACAAATCATTGTAGTAAACGCTCCTGGAACCCCATGCCCGGTACAATCGCCCACTACCAATACTTGGATATCATTGATTTTAGACGCCCAGTAAAAATCACCCGATACTACATCTTTTGGCAAATAGAGCACAAAGCATTCGTTAAAACATTGCCGCAGGTATTCTTTACTCGGTAAAAAAGCTTTTTGGATACGACGAGCCGCCCGAAAACTTTGTTCAATACGTTCTTTATGCAAGGCCAATGCATTATTTTTCTCTTCTAACATATCTCGTTGCACAGAAATTTCTTCTTTAGAGGCTTCAAGGGTTTCGTTCTTAACTTCCAATTCATCCTTTTTTACCTGGAGTTGTTCATTCAGCTTTTGTTTTAGTTGGCGGCTTCGATATACATAAATAGTAAAGCCTGACAATACCAGGGCAAGCCCCAATACCAACCACAAAGTGCGTTGCTGAAGGCGGTTTTGTAAGGTTTTTTGAACGATTTGGCTCTGGAGTTGTTCTTTTTCCTGAGCCTGAACTTGCCTTAAAGAATCTTTCTGTTGCTTATATTTAAACCGTTCTTCCAACTGGGCTATTTTTCGGGTATTCTCCCGATTAAACAAACTATCGGCGGCTGCTTTGAAGAGAAGGTGATTTGCATAAGCTTTTTGGTAATCGCCCAGCTGGGCATAAGTAGCCGATAAAACATTGTAGCCATTTGCCTCAGTATCTCCCTTTTTTTTGGCAAGGGCAAGACCTTGGCTTAACAAACTTTCGGCTTTTTGATATTCGCCACAATCATAGTAAGTTTGACCCAAAGCAATTTGGCTAAAAGACAAGTGCCGATAGTTTTTTAACGAAGTAAAAATGGTCAAGGCTTGGCGCAAGTACTTCTTTGATTGGTCGCATTGCTTTCTTCTCCGATAAAAAACACCTAAATCCTGATAAACCAAACCAAGAGATTTTTGATCTCCTGTTTGCTGAGCTACCCCAAGGGCTTGGGTGAAATAATGTTGAGCACTATCCGGTTTACTTTCCAGCTCATAGGTAGCCCCTATGTCACGGTAGGCTTCTACCAATTCCAGTTTTTGCTCCAACTGAGCGAAAATACGCAAAGCCTTGAAATAGTAACGCTTGGCTAAACCAAAGTTGTTTTGCTCTTGGTAGATCACCCCTATGTTGATATAACTTGAAGCTACCTTGTATTGATTATTCAGCTTTAGTGCATATTTCAATGCTTTCAGGTGGTAGTCTACTGCCTGAGGATATCGACCCAAACGTGTTTCTAACAACCCTAAATTCGTATAACTCACCGCAATATTCAAGGCATCTTTGAGGTTTTTCCGAATTTGCAGTGATTCATTAAAATAGTGGGAAGCTTGCAAGTAATTACTCTGATTGAGGTGAATCAAGCCCATATTGTTGAGCACCTTGCTTGCCTGAAGCAACTCGTTTGACTGGCGAAACGTACTCAGGGCACTTTTATAATGTGCCAAGGCTTTTTTATAGGTACCGTTACGAGAGTAAATCAATGCCAGGTTATTGTAACTAATACCCACCCCATTCAGATCACCAATTGACTTGTTGATAGCTAAGGATTGTTGGTAATAATCTAAAGCTTGTTTGGTATCGCCCAGGTTTGAATACATATTGCCCATATTGTTGTAAGCATTGGCTACCAAGGCTTTGTTATTTGATTGTTTAGCAAAAGAAAGAGATTTTTTGAAACACTCCAGCGATTTCCGAGATTTTCGCTGGTAGGCTAAATTGATCCCCAAACCTTTCCAGGCAAGGTACAATGAGTAATCGTCTTTTGCTGTCTGAGCCAAGGGAATCATTTTGTTGTATAACTGCTCGGCTTCGAGAAAATGACCCAACCGGGTGTAGTTGTAACCTTGGTAGTAATAAGCCTGACAAATGCCCCGAATATAATTATCCTGCTTGGCCCAACGCAAGGCTTGGGTGGTAAAACTGACAACCTTTGAAGAATCAGAACGCTGATACTGCTCAGCCAGTAGGTTGTAGGTATTGGCACGTTGGCGATGATTGATCTTTGTAGTAAGTACTTTCTGAAGAGAATCTACAACGGCAGGGGTTTGGGCACGAGCTTGACTAAATACCCCACAGCATAAGAGTGTAGTGAAAAGAAATGGAATAGTTATTCGAGTATTCATTGACTGGGCTTAGTTATGTTGATTAATCATAAAAAGTTAGGATTGTACGAAGTTTTTAAAATCCCTGATATACAGGTATTTACATATAAATCAAGGTGTTAATTGTAGGGGCTACCCTTGCTGTAATGCAATGGAAGTTCGCGATTTATCGGAATGGTCGCCCTAGCAAAGAGCAAAAATGAGCGTATACGCCACCTTTTAAAAGTGAAAACAACCTTGTTTTTGTTCGCTTTAACCTTGCAAAACACTTATTATCAAATGATTACAAGACTTCGTACACTCCTAATAAAAAGTACAAAATAAGTTTGCTAAAAGTAGCGTGTTTTTATCTTGATTTTAACTGGTTGATAATCAAGTATTAAAACAAAAATTATTATTTTCAAGGAAGAAACAGGCATCACTTTTAATTTGGTGAGTATCCAGTAAGTCTATGACTCATTTGTTACACATATAATTAATAAAGGTATTTACTGGGGCACTTGCCAAAACGCTGTTTAAATAGTTTAGAAAAAGTGCTTACGTATTCAAAACCTTGATCTAAGGCTACTTGAAAAACAGATTCTACCTCCCCACTTTCTAAGGCTTGTTTAGCAAGTTGTAGTTGTACTTCCCGAATAAACTTACGTGGTGAGATTCCTAAGGCTGAGTGAATCCTTCGATTAAGTTGTCTTTTACTTAAACAAGCCAGGGTAGCCAGCTCCCCTACCGATAGTGACTCGTTACATATATGACCAATAATCAACTCCTCCAGTTGTTGAATCCACTTAAAATCTCGGTCTTTTACTGGCACAGTTACTATAGTCTGGCAAACAAGGAGTTGCTTTTGCTTTAAACAAAGATTTAAAGCTTGTAAAAAATGGCTTATTGCTCCTAAGAAAAAAGGTTTGCCAGCTTGTAATGACAAGACTTTGATTAGCCTTGATTGATACTTATAAAGTACAACAATGATTTGATTATTTTTCTCCATCTCGTTCCCTATCACCTGAATCGTTTCCAAATCAATATTGGTAAATCTTGCTTTTCTGGTAAAATCTCTGAATCGCAAGCCTTGAGAAGATACTTCACCAGGGGTAAAGCAGTTGGGCAGTTGGGATTTATTGCTACCCTCAAAAGGTATCATCACTCCTGCTGCCTGTGGATCTAGAGCAATGACTAAAAAGTGTTCTGACATAGTAGTGTTTTTTTGGCTACACTCACTGAGGCATATTGAGTATAGCTATTGTTTTGAAAGTTATTAACTGACTTTGTTTAGTAACGTGTTCGCCCCGTAAACGGGATTTCGGGCGTAGCCCTCAACAATAACCCCGATAAGAAATCGTGAAGCTGTCCGATTTAGAATAAATTAGCTTCGCAGAGCTTGAACTTCGTTCTGCGGTTCGCTTCACTGCCTTTCGTTACCCCGGCAGTTCCGCCGGGACTGTAAGTTTTTATTGCCCGTAGTACTGTCCCACGGTCTGGCCCAACATCCCCCAGATGTTGCCTTGAGCGCAAAAACTGATGGCTAAAGCTTCGCTTTGCCGAGTTTCTAAATCCTCCGAAGACAAGCTCGGAGGGCTTTGCCAAAGGCTAAATGCCTCAGTCAGTTGTGCGTATTTGCCCTAAAAACCAAAATTTGAGCACGTTACTTAGTTCAAAATCGTCAATAAGTTACTACTTGGTATGATCTAATGTTATCCCCAAATACAGGTATTTTAACAGTATCAGGGTTTACCCTGACTCCACTCAATCCTTACTCAGCAAGCACCCCTGAATACAATTATAACCTTGTTTACTCACCTTAAAATGTCACTTTTGAACAAATGATTGTCTTGTTTGAAAAAATGAAAGCAATGAATTCAAAGTAAATTTGCAGTGTTCGTTTGTATACACTTTTTCCCTTGATACTTTCATAGTGGGTTTAATCAACTTTTATTGAAGCGCTATCAAAGTATGATGAACTTTCAAAGCCTGAAGTTATGAGTCAGAGAAAAATACAATTTATTTTTAGTCTATTGTTTTTATTGAGCTACATTGGCTTATTAGTCATTATTTTGGTAGTAGAAATAAGCGATCATGTCAACATGAAAAAAGGATCCAACTCTATGATGGGTGAGATCAAAGTATTATTAGGTGTGCTTACTGGGGGGGTGGGGCAAATTCTGAACTTTTGGTTTCAAACATCTAAAGACACTAGCCAACAAGACAAAACCACTTGAGAATTTGAGCACCTTGCTTTTAACAATGTCGCTCACCCAGCAATATATCCTTTTATCAGCTTGTTTTTTTCAGTTTATAAGCTGCAACGACTCATCAGTTGTTGATAAAATGCTATATTTCCTCTTGATCTTTAGTTTCCCTTGTCCCCATTGTTAATACCCATATTGTTTGACTCAGTTACCTCAACTTACTACCATGCATAATGCCTCAAACGTAGGGTGTGTATGCTTTTATCTTACAATCACCCAATATGAACCACAGGTGGCAGCTACGCCTCTGGCTAAAGCATTGTAACCCCTCCACTTGGCTCATTTAGTACCTGTTATTTTTCATCCCACAAAACCCTGATGTCATAAAACCCCGGTTTTCAGGGATTTTATTAGCCGTTGTTTATGGGCAATTTTAGGGTATGAATGATCTACTATAAGCGCTCTGTCAAAACTATGCCTTATTGGGCACACCTTTCTAAACATTTTGCCCTGCTTCGTCGCAAAAGTCACTTGGCCAAAGTTCCAATCAATAAACATTCAAAAACCAACACCTTGGTAAAGCACTTATAGAAAATGTTGGTACCACAGGTAGTACCTGAAAAGTCTCAAAAAACAGAACAAATATTTCTAATTAAACTGAATAGGTATGCAAAGCACCTCAAAAGAAAACCAAAAAAAAATACCCAGAGGCAACGGCAATGGTTTGCTTGAGTATGATATGTCGCTGGCGGTATCGCAAGACACCATTAACCATCAACTAAAATGGATCGCTTATCAAAATGAATTTCACAATGCCGAGTGGCATGTGCAATTAAATAAGAATGACAAGCCCAACATTGATGTGAAAGGAATGGGTGCTCCTTACCTTAAATTTGTAGAAGGTTCGGATGCGCAGCAAATACAATTTGTCATGTATTTACCCATATTGAGTGGCACGTTTACTTATTTTGACCTAAGCAAGTCGCAAGAACAGGGTAGTTTTGTTTATAATAAAATAGCGCTCAATGGATATAATATTTCACTTACCACAACTCTTAGAAAAATACCAGACAAAGAAGTGAAGGTCAACAAACTAAAGTGTACAAACTATGCCATTGGTCATCCTCTGCAAAAGTTCAGAGAAGGAAACCTAAGGGTTGAACACTTATTTGTAGACTTGGCAAATGCAACACTTGCCACAAATTTTCAGGCAGAGTACCCAAGAAATATACCACCTGCACTCAAAAAACTATTGGATGCACAATACTCAGTAGAAAAGCAATTCAAGCAAATGTTGGAAAAGTATGTCTCTTTACTGGCCAATAGTCAAAACCCTTATGTACTGGCACATATTGTTACTGAAGTTACAGAAGACGTAGTATCAGCCACCAGTGATCAAACCACTTTTCCTCCAACCAATTGTAATTTTACCATTACAAAAAACCATGTGGCTCCTCGGCTTTCATCCTTGAACTATTTGATGGTAACTGGAACCAAAAAACTGCCTGTATCGAAAACAGCTGGTGTATTTATTAACCCGATCATCAAAACCAATCCTAAAAATAAACAAACACCTCAATGCACATTTTTGCTTTCCGAGGAGCTTACGTTTTCATCAGTTGCCAAAGGCATTGCCAAATATTTTAACCTGACCAACGAGCAACTCACCCCAAAACTAGAAGTTCAAGGCAAAGTGTCTTATGCATTTCGCTACGATATGCCAGTGTATAAAACCGACAAACACGGAACCTTAAAGCTAGACAATGCCGGGAATAAAATATGGGATAAAAATCAGCCAGGCACCATGTACATTAGCCTAACCCCCAAGATAGGTCGAAGCAATTTAAAGGTAAATATAGGTTCAGCGTATAAAAAACAAATAAAAGGCGTCTCTGGCGCTGCCTTTACCATTAATTATGAGTTTATCACGGATGACATTATATTAAGGCATGGAACGATTGTAAACAGAAGGTTACAGGTGAAAACTACTTGGTCGACTGAGTTAGGTTTTGCCTTGGTAAATGAAACTACTGGTGAAATTGCCCTCTCGATACCAACAACTACCCAGCCTACCCACAAAGAAACCAATGTAAGAAAGTATTCAGAAACCATCACTGGCAAAGATGTTCACTGGAATATCCCTCCTTTTAGTGTAGGGCTTACCATTGGGGAAGACATCAATCGAAGCCTGCAGAGTAACCTTGGCAGCAGACTGGGGCAGAGCGTAGTACCTGTTAATTTTGGCTGGAATTCTCGTATTCTTCTTCCTGGAGTTAAGATCAAAGCGTACGATACCCTAAGGTTTACAAAAGAAGGCCACCTTGTACTAGATGCCACCTATACACAATAAAGTTGAGCAACCCCAACAACTAACTATTTAGGGTAGTTCAAAAGTTTGATGCTGTAAGGAACTGCATGGCTATTGGCATTGCGAGTTCCCTACAGGACAAATTTTAAAGTGTAAAAAAAAACAACCATCATTTAAAATCTCTCCACCCTTCTGGGGTCACCTCTTTTTTATCGACTTATTTTTATAAATCAATAGACTGTTGCAGTTGATTAGCCCATGATCAAAGTAATTCTTATATGCTTCACCTTTGGCTGCCTACACTCCTATATTGTTTGATTCACTAAATAAGGCTTATGATTCAGCTATTTTTAATGTAATGAATAATGCCTCAAATGCTGGCTCTAAACACTTCTACTATTCTTTGATCAATGCCCAATAATTTCCCTAGGTTGGCTCATTTAACGCCTATTATTTTTATCCCATAAAACCCTGACGTCATAAAAAACCCGGTTTTCAGGGATTTTATTAGCGGTTGTTTATGAGCAATTTTGGAATGTTGATCAATAAAAAGGCGGCACCTGAAAAGCCTTTAACAGAGTAGGGTATACACAAAAAACAAAAAAAAATGATCTACGAAGGAAATGAATTAGCCCCTATTTATACGAGATGGAGCCAAAAGCGTAAAGATACCATCACCCAAGTTGGTGATCAGTTTGAGTCTTATTATGACGCTGACATTGTTTTTTTTGGCTTTATTTTTAAGAAACCACCACCTAATATAGACACTGTTCCTCTTTATAAAAGGTGGAGTCCTAGCCGAAAAGACACTCGAACACAGGTGGGGAATAAGTTTGAAAACTATTACGATGGAGGGATGAATCAGCTTGGCTATATATTTAAGGATAAGCATCCCAATACTGTTCCTCTTTATATGAAATGGAGTAATCATCGTAAAGACACTCGTACCCAGGTTGGTGATAAGTTTGACCCTGATTATGATGGAAGTATGGTAAAGCTAGGTTACATCTATAGCAGAGATATAATTGCGACTGAGCAGAATGAATATATAGTAGACTATAAACATTATAAAGGCATTGTAGCGGGTGATAATTACGATGGTAAACTTTATCATCAAAACCCCAATGGCAGAGAAAACGCAAAGTGGGAATTTATCCCTGTTAAGCGCACCAATGGTTATTATATCAAGGATAAAAAGCATGGAAAATGCATTGTGGCGGGTGATAATTATGATGGCAAGCTTTATCATCAAGACCATGGGAACGGAGATAATGCCATTTGGGAAGTCTACCAGGCTGAATCAGGATTCTATTATTTGAGAGATTTAAAGCATAAAAAATGCATTGTGGCGGGTGATAATTATGATGGCAAACTTTATCATGCAGACCCTGAGATACTACAAAGTGCCTGTTGGATAAATAAGGCGACTTCATCTACAAAAGAGTTAAACCCTTGTAACCCTAAACAGGAATTTGATTTTTCTGAAATACCCAGCAATGACAGCCAAGTTTTATATGAACAAACCCTGGCTCTACTAAGAGAATTATCCGATTTAAAAACAAAAAATGAAACAGGAAGACTAGAAGTAACATCAATAATGGACAATGCTGTTGATGTTTATCGTAGGCAACACCTGCTTGATACGCTAGAGCCTAGCGCCGTGTACGGCGCAATTAACAGAGTTTGGCTAAAAATACACAAAGATGTATCTAATTTTTTTGATGAGGAAATAGCTGAAGCTAGTATAAATGCAGTTCTCTCTTTTTGCTCGTCCGCCGGATCATTTCTTCAAGCTTTTCCGCTTGCGGCTTTTGTGTTTGACGTTGCATCATTGGCAGCCATGGGTACAGAAGCTGGATTAGAGATTGATATTGCATTAAAAGAAAATAAAATTGTTGCTGAGTCTAATAATTTTATCGGAATAGTAGAACAACAACCTGAAATGTACACTGCTAACGAGTGGTTTGAGGCACGAAAAACACTAATCGTTTCATTAGGAAAAATACATACTGGCTTCACTAGCAACCGTTTAGAAACGATGATTTACTCAATTATATTTACTCTTGAGCAAATGGAGGGCGAAGAACTTACAAAGGATGAAATCATAATAAAATTCAATAATCTACTTGACGGCATCATTAAAATAACACCTGATATTGAAGAGAAAATGCATAAAGCGTTTATTTCTGGCGATATTGATTCAATAAATGCATTAGAAAAGTCCATAAATAACACAAACCAACTAGGAAAGTTGATTGGATCGGCTGCTGGTCTTGTTTTCGGGTCAACTCTTGTATGTTCTAGAGGTTATAAGAATGCCAAGATGCTTAAGTTAGTGGGACAGCATGAGCTTGGGTTTGGGATATTCGGACAAGCAACTCAGAAAGATACAGACAAATATCTAGAAACCATGAAAAATGCTTGGATGAAGAAAATGACAAAACTGGAATGGGCTGGTAGCATTACCCAAGGATTATTTGGCTTGATTACAGGTTCCTTAAGTATCTGGTCAGACATAAGGTTAGAAGGGCAGAAACACAAAGCTCTTAAAACACTTGAGGAACAGAAAGATGAGGTCAGAAGGTACTACTGTAGTATTATCTCTCATAAAGTACCATCTGAACCTATCATACATGCCTAACTACAAATGAGCTATTCTAAACTTTACAGGGTAGCAATATTAAAGCAAGCCTGCCTCTAAGATAGACAGGCTTACTTTTTTCAGTTTTGTGATGCTCTCAAACCAAAAAACAACCCCACTATACATTATGAAATACCATGACAATATCGTTTATATTCCAATCGACCAAAATAGCGGCTATACCCTCAAAAGTGGCAGCTATACTGTCAAAAGTTTTGCAGTAAGCCACGGACAAGACCCTCACGGCGAAATACATGTAGGTTTGACCAAGCCTTTTGGCAGCGATGGAAAACTTTCTTTTCGGGTAGGACGCCACGGCTCCAGCGAAGTAGCCAATTGGTTTGCAAGCAATGCACCTGCCTCACATACTACTTTTAACCAACACCCTGACAAGTTAAACTTTGCTTTTATAGGCACCCTTAGGCTCACCATTACAGGAGGAATATTTGGGCAACAAGAAAACACTTTTACCTTTGAAAACATTGCCATTGCCCAAGGGCATTCGGGAAGCTCGAATAATTGGTGGTTTGGAGGCTCAGGTTGCCAATATATAGGAGCCAATACCGTGAGCTGCACTGGTTTTTGCGACCAGAGCCTTAAGCTTTCTTGCCACTTCTCAAGAGGAGGCAACGCCGTAAATGTAATAAATACTGTTCCAGACGGTGTATCTTCCTGGCTAGGCAACTTGAACGACTCGCTACGCCTTGATCAAATTACGATGCCAGGTAGCCACGACGCGGGCATGTCGTCGTTGCATCATTGCAACCCTGCTCTTTTGGCCGATGCATATACCCGTACTCAAAGCCTCTCTATAGGAGCACAAATGGCCTGTGGTGCAAGGTACTTTGATATAAGGGTAGATTACGACCATGATAACCTGGTCACTTATCATCGCAATGGAGGTTTTGGTTGCAATGGTCAAAGTCTTAAAGATGTATTAGACGAAACAGTGTCGTTTTTGAATACCCACAGAACCGAAATAGTGATCCTTAAGTTTTCTCACATTCGTAACCATGGCAATGACCACAAGCCAGCCGAAACCAAAGCCAAAATAAATGGCTTTCTTAACAGTTACAACCAAGCAATGTATACCAACAATAATGCAAATATAAACTTAGCCAAAGTACCTTTAGGAGAAGCAAGGGGCAAAATGATTTTAGTCTTTGATTACCCTGAATACATCCATCCTGCTACTGGACGTTTCCGCTATCAAGACAGCAGTACAGCACAGTCCAACGTGGCAGTGTTTGACCAATACTCAAATACTGCCACATATAATGACATGAAAGTAGATCAGCTGAACAAATGGGCGCAACACGCAAAACCCGGTCAGGGAGTCTTCTTTTTATTATCCTGGACTCTAACTTCTAACAAACCCCCAAGTACTGGTAGTATAAAATCTTTGGCCAAACAAGCCAATGCTGGTCTGCCTGAGGTACTCCAGGAACAAGTCAGGCGTCAAGGGTGGCAACGCCCCAACATTGTCTATATTGACTTTGTAAATCGTATCACCAACCAAGCCATTGTATCTCTTAACTTTCAGGGCAACCTGCCATTAAAATGAGATAGTCAAGCGCTACATTTGAAGCAACAATGGCTCCTGTACAGCATCATTTCCCTGCTTGATTATCAACATCAATTGGTAACATTGCAGGGTTATTTACAGGCTATTATACTTAAACAAAAATGGCTTTGAGGATGGATTTTGACTAATTGCCTGAATACCAACATTAATCAACCGAAGCTATTTCTAAATCCCAATTCATCGGGGCAGCTTTGCTGTGCTTCAGCTAATCCTGTAAATCCTAAAATCTATATTATACTACTAAATTTTTGAAGGGTTCAAGCCACTGAAAACTGCCTCATTTGCAACGCCCTGACCACTAGCCCTACTACATTTTTTACTCCAAATTTGTTGAATAATTTTTTACGATGAGTTTCTACTGTATGAATGCTTACGAACAGCCTGTCTGCAATTTCCTGGGTAGTATATTCTTTCAATATTAACTCTAACACTTCTTGTTCACGAGGAGTAATGTTTACCTGCCCATCTATTTTAGGTTTAGCCACATAGTTTTTTTTCCTTTTCAGACCGTCCAGCATAATCTGCGTGACAAAGCTATCAAAGTAATATTCTTGCTCCCAAGTAGTTCGAATGGCGTTACATATTTCTTTGCCTGACACTATTTTACGTAAATAACCATTTACCCCTAGCTTTAAAAGGTACAAAATATAATCTACTTGGTCGTATGTGGTCACTGTGATGATTTTGATATTAGGGTAATGTTTTTTTATAAGTTGAGTACACTCTAAACCATCCATTACTGGCATTCTAATATCCATTAAAATAATATCTGGAAGTTTTGGGGTGTTGGCCAACTGGTCGAGCAGGTCTTGCCCTTGCTCAGCTTCCAAAATAACTTTCAGGTCTTGATTTTGCTCAATTACAAAAGTTAATCCTTCTCTAAATAAACGGTGATCGTCAACAATGCCAATTTTAATAGGGTTCATAAGAAGTTGTTTTTTATTTAGAATAACATTTAAATTTCTAATTGTAGTGATGCTTGAAAACCCAACCCAGCTCCAGACTGAAACTCAACTTGTACGTTCATCAGTTGGGCTCTACTTAAGATATTTTGTAAACCCATGCCTGATTGCTTGGCTACTTTTTGAGTATCGAGGTCAACACCTACTCCATCATCTTGATAGTTTAAGTCCAGATGCCCTGAATCATACATAAGCACAACCTGAACAGTGTTGGCTCCTGAATGCTTAATGGTATTATTGATCAACTCATGAATAATACGGTATAATCCCAATTCTTTCTCAATATCTAAACGCTCGAATTCATCGTAGTGAAATTGGATTTTTAACTGATGAGTATTGCGAATGTTGTCAAATAGTTCATTAAGCGCGCTTAGTAGTCCAAATCTTTCCAGGTGTTGAGGAGTTAAGTTATACGCAATCACTTTCAGGTTTTGGTTGGCTACATCTATCAAGCAATTGATCTTACCAGCTATGCTATGAAGCCCTGATTTATCCATTAAATGATTGGTATACAACTTAATCGTAGATAAAACAACCCCCAATTCATCATGCAGGTTTTGAGCAATACGTTTTCTCTCGTTTTCTTGCGCCTGACTAATAGCCAAGAGTATTTGTTGCTGTTGCCCCCCCCTAAGTTCTTGCAGGCGAAGCTGTAGTTGACACAGTTTTTTTTGATACAAAAAAATAGTAATTACAATGAAGGTACTACTAATTCCTACGCTCAACAACCAAATCAAATCTACCTCTTGAAATGGCCACGCAAAATAAAGGCAAATCATCATGAAACTATGTGTGGGCTGAATCACATTGTTTTTAATAGGGTTACGTACTTGTTTCGGGTGTAGCATTACGCCTTGCTGAAGTTGCAGTCTTGGGTTAGAGGACTTATACATATTTTTAAGGTTTGATTCTGAGGGATTTAAGATTAATGCATAGATGGCTACATAATTTCAGGATATGTTGATTAATTCATTTTTAGAATAGTCGTTATCTTGCAAACCTCTCTCGCTATGGATATGCCGGATTACCTACCAAAATCAAGTCAGGCATCTTCATCTTTATTGCTTTTACCAAAACTGGATTAAAAAGAATATTCACTGCGTAATAAATATTGTAATGAACCAAAACCAAATAATAATACATTATAGTATTCATAATATTTTGAAATATTAGATGAAACCAAAATAGTCTAAACAATAATTGACTATAACCAAATCTATATTTATATGATTATTCAAGCAAAAAACATTGTATATTAAATGTCAACAAGTTATTTTCCTGCAAATACATTGAGTCTACAAGAAAATAATAAACGCCTTATTTTCAATATCTTACTATTTACATCTGATCAACAGCAACTATTTTTATTATTGTTCAATGAACAAGGCGAGACACATAGGTTTTAGCTTAAGCTTTTAGTAAAGGGATATGATCAACAGAAAAAACTTGTGGATATTTTTCAGGTCTTCCCAATCAATTGGGCATTGGTTCTTCTGATTAAGCATATTTTATTTACAATATATATCCAACTCACAGGGAATAAGCAGAAAATACAGACGTGAAAAATGTTTTGAGCGATTTGAGGAGGTTCTTTTTAAGAGCTTGTTTAAATTTTCGGTTATAGGAGGGAGGTTTTACGATGAGTTTTTAGATTAGATGCATCAAACCGATCTTTAGCGAGTTCTGTTTCACCTTTGAAAATTAGCCTCAAACTAATTTTGAAGAACCGAGGGCGATTTTCTAAATTCTCCGAATCAAGTTCAGAGCTGTGCCATTGGCTAATTTTAAACAAGCTCTAATAGTCAAAACCAGTACCCTGCTGTTTCTGAAGGTACTGGTTTTGTAAAAATAGCGTCATCCAAACTGCGATCAACGCTATGTTCTAATCCTGATAAAGTTACTTTGATGTAGTCTTGGCTTCAAATATAGTTTTTGGGATATTTTGGTTAAACTTGATGTCTTCAGCTATTTCTTCTACCCACTTTTGATCCAACACTTCCCCTTTCCAAGTTGCCTTGGTATACTTTCTATAGGCTGGAATCATCACACCATCAATACTTTTATACGTTACCCGCATAATGAGTGGTTTCTTTACTACATTGTAGTCTACTACAGTAAATAAAAACTGATCGATGAGCGATGTTTTAACATTGATATATAAGTGATAAGTGTCGCTCGCTTGTCCTTCGGGTACATTGTAAGTGATTTCTACCACATCATACAAAGTATCGTTCAGTGTTTCTTGCCTTAAGTGTTTATAGTTTATTCCAGGGTCAAGTAGTTTTTGCATCATAGCAAACCAGTAGAAATTGGTTTTTCTTGTAAAGGTGACCCTCTTTAGTGTTTCTTTATCGGTTATATACTCATTTTTGTGCTTAAGCCAAAAGTTTTTACCGTTATAACCCTGCGTTATTTCTCCCTCAAGCTTGGGCAAGGTTCGCTCATGTTTTTTGTATTGTCCATAAGACATTTCTCCGTCAAAGATGTATTTCTCAACAGAAATATCCTCTTTTTTGTCAGGGGTACGATAAGTATAGGTATAGACTACATCTTTGAGCGATTTCAACTTTTGATAATCTCCCGTTTTCTGCACTACTTTGTATACTAGCTTGTGCCCCTTATTTTGAAATTTTGGAGGCGTTTTTTGGGCTTGAGTGCTTTGGTTATTTTCGGTACTTTCTTGTTTGGTTTGGTTGGTACAAGCAAACGCAGTAACCAATACTGTCATCAATAGTAATTGCTTCATCAATTGTAGGTTTTAGAACACTGAAAACATTCTATATAGAATGTTTTTGGGTTAAAAAAATCTAATTACGTAACATATTTAAATAAACAACGGTTGCCGACAAGTAGTTCTTGATCATCATAAAGTTTACCTATCCCTTGCGCCCCTTCAAATGCACTAATTAAGTAAGTGGCGACTAATTTAGCACTTATATTTTTACGTATTTCGCCTCGTTGTTACTCTGTTTCTACAAACTTGGTCAAAAGGAGTGTAAGGGATTTAGTACCCAAAGTATTAGTACTTAGTACATTGTAACTTAAATAAGTTGTTGTTTGGTTTGAGTTTATTTTGTTTGCTGGCGATCTTTAAAAATAGAGCATAGCTATGGCTATGCTCTACTTTTGAAGTCCGTCAGAGAACAAATCTCGCCAAAGAATATGTGAGTAACTTAGTACCTAAAGCACTAGGGTGGTTTAAATATATTGTGGCTTACAAAACCTAATACCAAGCTTCCAGAAGTAGCCTAAACCATTGCCACCTTTTCGTTAAACAATGAAGCATAAGCCATTTGGTTGCCATGCATCACCATTTGCCCGGCAAAAGCCCCTGCACGAACAGTAAACAGACGGTGTTCTTTGTTTTCCTGCTCTTTGGTAGAGCTATAAGTTATTTCACCTACTTCAGCTAACAGTGTTTCAGCAGTTTTTACCCGTTTGTGCTGCAAAGCCTCATAGCGTTCTTTCAACATTTTAAAAGAAGTCAAACCATTTACATTCAATGCTTCTCCTTTGGCAGCAGGTCGCTGAGCATGTGCTTCGGCAAGGCGCAATGGTGCATAGCAATACATTACCAATGGAGTGTGAAGCTCTGCCCAAAATGCGGCATCAGGCGCCAACTCTATCCCCGCAATCTCATCGTTGAGCAAAAAGATAGCCCCCGTTTGCTCAGGTTGTGGCTCTAAATGATACACCGTTTGCAACAATTCGGGCTGAAAAGCCTGTTTCATTTCATCCAGGTGCCCACGTGCCTTCAAGCCCAGTTGGGTATTAAAGACAGAAATAGACTGCCATAATTTGCCGTACTCTTCTTTGCCCTTCAAGGCAAGTGCCGCTTTACGTAAACTGTGGGGCAACACAATGAATCGGTCGTCCGACTCTTTGATATAACCACCCTGAGATTCTTGGATACAGCAAGCATCCTTAAATTCTTTTTCCTCGCCAGCGTTTAGCACCCAAGAGGTACACATGGCGTGGTTTTGTGCGCCCAACTGAAAATACCCCAGGTTAAGCGGGACAATAGCAGGGCGATTGCCTGAGTTTTTCAAAATCATTTGCCCATAATTGGTCACCTTAGTCAGCGACAAAGCGGTTTCGGGCAAGGCGTATGGTGCTTTAGTACACTCACTGCCAAACAGCGGAATCATTCCTAAATGACCATAACGTAATGGTTGCCCTACTTTTCGGTCTTTTAGCAAACGTCCCAACTGGTTTTCCTTCACTTGCGTGGGATGTTGGTCAGTCAAGTTTTTCCACAAGTTCATTTTCATTGTGTGAGGTATATTTTTATTTAGGTTTTAGGGACTAGGGGTTAGGTACTTGGTTTTCTTGTTATAACCAAGTACCCAGTGCCAAGTACCCAATACCTAAAATTAGTTCAAAAACATCTGCATTGAATTTTGCAATACATCCGCGATACGATCGGGTTGTAATGCAAACTGTATGTTCAACCAAGTAGGCATCAAACCTTTTTCTCCGGTTTCTAGTATCAACGGCGTATCTTTGCCCAACGCCTGACGGTGCTCGTAAGCCTCGCGTACTGTAAAAGCAGGTAAAATGTGTACAAAGGGAGTTTCTACCCCTAGATTTTTCAAGCCTCGCAACACCATTTCAGCATCGCCTTGCTCCACATTCTCATAACCATCGCTTATTACCAATACCACATCAGGCTGATGCTCCATGGCTTCTAAAATACCCTCAGCAAGGGTGGTAACTCCCTGTGCCTGTGGAAAATCAGTTGTTTGTTGATTACCTACTTGTACTATAGTTAGCTCAGAGGTTCGTTTCTCTAATACCTGAGTCAAGGCAGTCGCAATGGACAAGTTGTTGTACATACGCGCGCCAAACCCTAGCATAGAGTAAGAGGCATCCAACACCAGCGCTACTTTAGCGTCCCAGTGGGGTATTTTGCTTGCTTCAGCAAGAATTTTCTGGGTAACCCATTCATCTTGCCTACCTTCTATGTATTGTTTTCGGATACGATCTACTAAATTGGTTGAGTTTGCCTCTACCAATTCGCCTCCTACGATATACTCTCGTTTTACTTTGTTTTTACCCGCCAATCGTTTCACTTGCGATGCCTCGGTTTTAGGGTGAAAAGTAGCCGCCAAGCCTCGCAATACTTTGTAAGGCAAGCCTTTACCATTTTCTAATTTTTTTCGAGATTGCAAATAAGCGTTCAGTTTTTCGTGCGAAGTTTCACGCAGTTTGCCAAACAAAAACAAATACACTTCTTTTACCAAGGCAGGAGTATTGTTACCCACACAACGATAAATGTACTTATCAAGATAAGCATTTTGACGATCGTTGCGTTTGGTCTTGCCTAGCAGCATAAAGTGAACACAAGTTTGTGCTACTTGCTTGCCCAATGCATGACCCAATAGTTTGGCAAGTAATGCCCGGTGACTTACTGCCCATTGCTCTAGATCAGGTGAACCCAAAATATAGTTTTTGATCCAGCTTGCAGTACGTTGGTTATTTACTTTAAGCTTGACTAATTTACCGAAACCTTCTAATACTTTGGCTGCCTCCAAAAAAGGCAATACTTCGCTCATCAGGCGATCTTCTGTCTTTTTCGCATCAAGCGAAACAGGTTTACCGCCTTGTTCGGTTACTGCTAACAATCGTTGGATAATTTGCATACTATCTTCAACACTCAAACCAGGTAGATTTAGCAAAGACGCATACAACATCCGATTGTGTTCTAGCAAGGTATTGTGCGAGTTTTCAGACAAAGGTATTTGGTCTTGCACCACTTGCTTCATTAGTTGATTAATAGTTTGCTTGTCCATTTTTTTGTTAGATTATTGATTTTCATTATGTACCAAGACAAAATTAAATATGCCTAATACGCAATTATAACTATCATATTATGAGAGAGTTATATTTACTTGTAGCTTATAGCTAATTGCACCGATATTCATCGGTATCTAAGGACTTGCTGCTACTTACTAGCGACAAGTCAAAGCCTCTAAACAGACGGCAAGTAGTGACCTATAACTAGTGCACTGGAAACTAAATTCCTATCATATTATTCGGAGTCTTTAGCCCGCTTACTTTACTTCAAAAAGCTTACGTAGCTTTGGCTATGCGCACTTTTTGAAGTGCGTCAGCAAACAAAATACCCTCGAATAAATAATATATTTATTTAATCCCCAATGCACTAGGTAAATTGGTTTAGTTTTTCGGACTGTCTCACAGCCACTTCTTTAGTTGTTCCAATCTTATGGTACAAATCGTTTGGATGCATGCTTTCTTCCCAACTTTCTCCACCAGAAATATGAAATTGCTCGGCAAGCAAATGATGGGTGGGGCACAAAGTAATGCCGTTTTCTTTGACATACCCACCGTTGGGCATTTCGCTACGGTCGGTAATGTGGTGTGCATCCAGGTTTTCGGTATTGTCACAAAAAGCACAAGTATGTCCATCACGTTCAAATACCTCGTTTCTGAAACGATTTCGCATTTGTTTCTTTTTTTGACTCATTATTGTATAAAAAAGATAAGAGAACAGGTATAAGTTTGTCGTTGCTTTTTTTAGCTTATGCGTTTGGCAGAACGTGACAAAACCCATTCAGTTCTTTTAGTTTCTTCAATCTATATTGTAATAGTCCAACGCTTTTGCGTAGTCAGGGCTATTTTACATGATGAGCGTTTGGAGTTTTAGTGCAAACGCTTAAAAAAACATCTCACAGTAAAAAACTCAATTAACTGATTTTCAAAAATTTAATAAACAACTGTATTTACGTAATGGCTATCGACTATCGTCTGAATGCTATGGACTATTGTATATTGATAATGAATTATATAGCATACTCTTGAATAAGCATGTTCTAACAAGTCTAAGTTGTAGTCTATAAAGTCAAAAACCTTGAATAACAGTTACTTGAAGCACCGATATATATCGGTATCTAAGGACTTGTGACTTATACCTTGCAACTTGAATGAAGTAGTGCCGACGGGGTTCGAACCCGCGATCTTCTGCGTGAAAGACAGACGACTTAACCAACTTGTCCACAACACCATTTAGAAAAAAAAGATAGGGGAGTAGCTACTCTCAACTAGCGTGGGAATCGAACCCACCTGCAATGTTATCGGCATATCACGCGCAACCATACTCTAATTAAGAACCACTCAGTCCTTTAGTTTTCTTGTAAAGCTTGTAATCACTTACTTTCAATATTGTAGAGCCAAATGAACAGTTAGCTTACAGATCAAGGAATCGAACCTTGGCAGGAGTGGTAGATAAACCACTCTGGCAACCATTGCCAATTTGTAAACCATTCAGTGCTCTATAGTAGTGCCGACGGGGTTCGAACCCGCAATCACCTATTCGAAAGACAGGTGGCTTAACCAATTTGCCTACAGCACTATTTTTGAAAAAAAAGATAAGGGAGCAGCTACTCTCAACTAGCGTGGGAATCGAACCCACCTGTAATGTTATCGGCATATCACGCGTACCATACTCTAATTAAGAACCACTCAGTTCTTTTGGCGGACTTGATGGGATTCGAACCCAAGTTGCTTGCTTGTCTTTTCCTGATATTCATCAGGGGGATAGACAGTCGGGCGCATTGAGCCGCTATGCTACAAGTCCAGTATTGAAAAAAAGATAGGGGAACAGGCATCATTTTGCATTACTCTGCTTCTGGGCAGATGTCTGTTTGTTTGGAAGAACAACGCAAAACCCGTTCAGTTCTTTTTTTGAGGCATTGGCGGGACTCGAACCCACTATCTCCACATTGGAAGTGTGGCAGTGCAACCTGTTTACCTTCAATGCCTTATAGTAGTGCCGACGGGGTTCGAACCCGCAATCACCTATTCGAAAGACAGGTGGCTTAACCAATTTGCCTACAGCACTATTTTTGAAAAAAAAGATAGGGGAGTAGCTACTCTCAACTAGCGTGGGAATCGAACCCACCTGCAATGTTATCGGCATATCACGCGTACCACACTCTAATTAAGAACCACTCAGTTCTTTTGGCGGACTTGATGGGATTCGAACCCACGATTTCCCGAGCGACAGTCGGGCGCATTGAGCCGCTATGCTACAAGTCCAGTATTAAAAAAAGATAGGGGAGTAGCTACTCTCAACTAGCGTGGGAATCGAACCCACCTGTAATGTTATCGGCATATCACGCGTACCATACTCTAATTAAGAACCACTCAGTTCTTTTGGCGGACTTGATGGGATTCGAACCCACGTTGCTTGCTTGTCTTTTCCTGATATTCATCAGGGGGATAGACAGTCGGGCGCATTGAGCCGCTATGCTACAAGTCCAGTATTGAAAAAAAAGATAGGGGAACAGGCATCATTTTGCATTACTCTGCTTCGAGGCAGATGTCTGTTTGTTTGGAAGAACAACGCAAAACCCGTTCAGTTCTTTTTTTGAGGCATTGGCGGGACTCGAACCCGCTATCTCCACATTGGAAGTGTGGCAGTGCAACCTGTTCACCTTCAATGCCTTTTGATACTAAAGCGTGATTATAAATCTCTCAAGATCCTTGTTTTTAGAACAGTTTTAACTTGTCACTTGCTGCTTACGGCTTGTGCCTGCAGAAGCCATTGACTAATTAAAAATAGCTGGATGAAGAGTAGGAAGGAGTTGAGAGGTGGGACGCTTTGGTAAAAACAGAGACCTGATGGGACTCAAGTAAAAAACATAAAACACTGATATTCAGCACAAAAAAATACATAAATACCTGACAGTAACCTATATGGTAACCTTTTGGTTTAGGTTTGTTTTTGACTGTTTGCTTACGCTTACTCCCTTATTTGATTACAAAGTAACTCCTGCGTTACGCAATCTTTTTGCGTACTACTTTTTTATTCAAAAAAAATCTCTGTGAATGCCTGAAAACCTCCTGTAATCAACTAATGATAAACTTTTTACATCAAACAACTATTGAAAGATTATGGCAAAAGAAGATCAAACCCCCACTCCCGAAGCCCTGCGCTCCCGCATTTTAGGTTTAGAAATGATCGACTGGAAGGCAATGGAGTTTATCCAGCACGACAATTTCAAGGTGTCTACCGACGAGCAGTACCAAAAAGTGGTAAGTTCGCTGGTGAACAACCAGTTTGTGGCTCCCTTTTATGTATGGCGAGACGAAGCAGGCAACCACTGGTGTGTAGACGGCAAGCGCCGCGATACTGTGCTGCGCCGCATTGAAGCAGAAGGTGGGGCAACGGTGCACGATGCCGATACCGGGCAAAACCAGTTTTATGAAATTACCATCCCCACAGAACTGCCTGCCCTCATTATCG
>NZ_CANLRP010000136.1 GCF_947493425.1 uncultured Microscilla sp.
TTTAGTCCAGAGTTTGGAGTCCGTAGACCATAGTTTTTTAGTGTCGCCTTGCGCTCATTCGTAATTTAGTCCAGAGTTTGGAGTCCGTAGACCATAGTTTTTTAGTGTCGCCTTGCGCTCATTCGTAATTTAGTCCAGAGTGTGGAGTCCGTAGACCATAGTTTTTTAGTGTCGCTTTGCGTCAATTCGTAATTCGTAATTGAACAATTCGTAATTAATCCCCGCTTCCTAACGACCAAAGTAAAACAACACCAAATAAAGTACACCTATCCAAAGCGCCAAAATAAGGTAGGTCCAACCATAATACGCAAGCTTTTGGTTTTTGTGGCGCAAAGTATACATCAGCACCAACACAGAAAATACTCCTCCGGCAAGTTCAAAAGTATGCAAGCGTTTTTCGCTTATCCGGCGTTGTTTGCGTTTGGCAAGCCCTTTGTCCTGGCTAAAAACAAAAGCAGCCACTACATTTATAAATACAAGGTAATACACAAGTAACATAATAAATCAAGGAGTTAGTCGGTGATTGAATACATGAGTTAATATGGCTTGTTCGGCTTCGTCGCAAGCTTTGCCCCGGCGCTGCATCATTAAGTTGGCCGTTTCAAAAGCTTTTTGTAGATCATAAGTACCAAAACCAGCATCGGCACCACCCCAGGCAAACGAAGGAATAAATTTAGCCGGAAAACCTGCCCCATATACATTGGCGTTGATGCCTACCACTGTGCCCGTATTAAACATAGTGTTGATGCCTGCCTTGGAGTGGTCGCCCATCATTACTCCGCAAAACTGCTGCCTGGAGTCTATATAATCATGCACACCATAGTTCCAAACCTTTATATTGCCGTAGTTGTTTTTCAGGTTCGAGCAATTGGTGTCAGCCCCAAAATTGCACCATTCGCCTACTACCGAATTGCCCAAAAAGCCATCGTGTCCTTTATTGCTATAGCCAAAAAACACCGAATTGCTAATTTCTCCTCCTACCTTGCAATAAGGGCCAATAGTGGTGTCACCCCGCATTTTGGCGCCTGGGTTTACTACCGCGTGGTCGCCCAGGGCAAAGTTGCTTTGAATAATACTGCCTTCGCTCACCTGAGCCCCTTTGCCTATATAAATAACTCCCTTTTCGGCGTTGAGCACACATGCTTTCAGTTGGGCACCTTCTTCTACAAATACGTTTTGGGGGTTGTATACTATAGTGTGTGGGTCGGCAATGGGGGTAGAGGTACGCCCTTGGGTAATAAGCCTAAAGTCTGACTGAATTTGGGCGGCGTTTTGCTGAAAAATATCCCAAAGGTTTTCTATGCGAGTAAATTCGTTGGTGTAAGCCACCAGTTTTTTTGGCTGAAAGGCTTCTCTTAAATCTTTAGCAAATACTGACTTGTCGTAATGCAACGCCAAGATTTCGCCCCTGCTGTTGCTTAAAGCTTCTCCGGGCTGTAGTTGTTGTATGGCAGCCGTTAACGAGAGGTCGGGACATATACTGCCGTCAATCAATACATATTTGTCGAGAGTATCAAGAGGGGGGGCATCAAACTTGGCTTCGAGGTATGCTTCGGTTTGAAAGCTTACCTGAGTACCTAAGTATTTTTCCCATTTTTGGGCTATAGTAAGTATTCCTACCCTTATGCAAGCTACCGGACGAACCAGGGTAAAGGGTTTGAGGTTGTTGCGAACACCAAAATGGTCGAATAAAATGTATTGCATGGAATGGTATTTTTGTTGGCTTACCTGTGTTTAATGGATGCGAATATGGGCAATCCTGCCAACATAACCTAATCTGTTGCCTCTGCTCGTTGGTCTGGTCACGGCTGTTTGATTTTCCTTTTAATTATGATAGCCACAAAATTGGGCAAGTTTGATTCATAAAAAAAAGCGGCATTTGCCGCTTTTTAGGGTAGGTTTTGAAGTTCGGTTTTGCATCTCAGCCACCTCTCAGGTGCCAAAGCATTTGTCCGTCTACGATTCTAAAATATTGATTGTAGCTACAGAGAACATCGTAAACCGCATAAACATCATAGCCTTGTTGTTCAGCCAAGCGAGTAGCAGCTTCATTTCCTTTTAACAGCATTTTGTCAAAAAAATGAGCAAATACATCTACTGATAGTTGATTAACATCAAATGGTTTCCTTCCATACTTTTTTAATGTTTTTAAGTTCATCTGATCCTCGTTGAGTTTATCAGGAGTGCTTTTGCCGTATCCATCTTTGGTTACTTCTCTTATCCAGTGAAAAGGAACATTGGTCAGAAAGGTAATTTCGTGTAACATGGGGTGTAATAAAGCGATGTGGGTCGCTGTTTTAGGGTCATCAGTATCCATCAGCAGCAATGAATCTTTGGGGGCGTGTCCCTGAAATTTTACAGGTTCTCCCATCATTTCTTCGGTGGGTATGACGTGATGCAAGGTGGGGGGGAGATGAATTTCGTAGAAATAGTCAGATTGAGAAAATCCACCAGAATCGGTATCTAATCCAAGGGAAACCATCACCCCTTTGGGTGGTTTGGGTGAGATATTTTTATTGATCCAGGCTTGATGAACCCCTTCAGAAGTCAATGAGGTAGACAAGCCATACATCTGACTCAAAAACTTTAGACGGTCTTTAGACGACATTGGAGACCAAGGGGTAAACCCTCCAGATGATTTAATTTTTTCTGGTGGTCTATTATCTCCCCGATAGGCTTTTATTCCCATGGATTTTTCTTTTCTGAAACCTTTTTGTGGTGCCCAATCTAATTTTTTTGTATTGTGGCTTATACTGGACAGTTTGGTCGGTGTTTTACTATCTTTGTAGCGCTTTTTATTCTTTCCACTATTATATTGCTTATAACCAATACCATATAGGTCATTGGGGTCTTTTACTTGGCTTTGTTCTTCAAAACCCTCCATGTCTTCTGGAGCCAATCTATTATTGGCTTTGTCGTCTAGAAATCGGTCAGCAATGTCTTTGACACTGGAAAATTTGTCGCTGCTGTTTCGCAACTTTTCAACGTATGCCTCAGTGGTTCTTACCCCATTTTTTCCGTATTTATTGATGAGCATTCGAACTATTGTTATGTTTTTTAGCTGAATCAAACTTTCTCCAAAATTTGCTTGTATTGGCCCTCCCGAAGTGGTAGACGATACGGGAGGAGCTGTTGTATTGCTTTTCATCTGCAATGGAGTGTTCATTATTTTGTCGGCAGCAACCTCGTCAGTGGTATTCACTGCTTGGCCATTCACAGAAGCGTCTGCTTTTGGTGGCGTTCCCCTTTTGGTGTTTACAATATGGTGACCCACTTCGTGCTTAATATTGGATTCGGAGTCTTTGCCAGGGGCAAAATCTATTTTATTTCCCTGAATCGTAGCCTCTGCATTTACTTTGCCAGGGAACGAAGAATTGTGGTTAAACTCCAGGCTGGAGGTGTCTACCCCATACTGCTGCCCCATGGTGTGAGCGATTTCTGTCGATTTTTTATTACCAGTGCCATTTCTTTGTACTGGTTTTTGTTTGGCTTGTATCGCCTTTTGTTTGGCTTGTACTGGTTTTTGCTTTGCCTGTATGGTAGATTCAGACTTAGTTTGAACCGTGTTTTGCTGAGGTAGCGACGACTGGTCTACCTCTTGCTTATTTTTTTGTTGAATTGGTGATGGCATAAACTGAAAACTTTTAGATCTGCATTAGTTGTGTTAATTAGTATTTAAATAAAAGGCGCAAATGTAAAGGTTTGTACTGATGGGGATGCCGTTTTTTTTTTTGAAAAATTAGGTGTCTTTGTTCAAAATTGAATTTATTGGTTTTTAATTTGAATTTTGTATAAAAAATAGAATGATCAATCAAAGAAAAGAGGCTGTCTCATAGTATTAAAGATACCTTGCGACTATATATGTTCAAGCTGAAAAGTGTTCACCTGCGTGAGTTTATTGTTCCTACATTTTTCATTTTTGACGTCATTTCCTAAAACTATAAGCCATTGCCAGGATTTAGAAACAGTTTTAACGTATCTGAGTACAAGGCTCACCGAAAATCATACTAAACACGAAAATTTAAACAAGCTCTAAATTGAGACTTAAATAATAATTCTATAAATTTGTTCGCAAAATTTTGAAGCCCCACCAATTCTGTGGATATTCAGCAATGAGTTTTATAAAACATTTATAATCAGAATTTTAAAACTGAAGCAATTGCCCTGTGCCTGAGTGCGCAGCGGACTAACATTTAAGAAAATGAGCATGGAAACGACACTGCAAAATGCCCTACAACAGGCATTCAAGGAATTGTTTAATTTAGAAGTTACCGAAGTAGAGCTACAACCTACCCGCAAAGAGTTTGAAGGTTCGCATACTTTTGTAATGTTCAGCTTCCTGAAGGCAGTGCGTAAAAGACCTGACGAATTGGGGCAAATGTTGGGCGATTACCTAACTCAAAACACCAACGTAGTGAGCGGCTATAATGTGGCCAACAAGGGTTTTTTGAATATTTCTATTGCCGATAAGGTCTGGATCGATACTTTTGGTAACCTTGCCCAAAATAATGAGTACGGCAAGCTACCCCACAAAAACCAAAAGGTAATGGTAGAGTATTCATCGCCCAATACCAACAAGCCATTGCACTTGGGGCATTTGCGAAACAACTTTTTGGGGTATTCGGTAGCTCAAATACTAGAGGCTGCGGGTTATGACGTGGTCAAAGCCAATTTGGTAAACGACCGTGGGGTACATATTTGTAAGTCGATGTTGGCCTACCAAAAGTTTGGCGAGGGCGAAACTCCCGAATCTTCAGGCATCAAAGGCGACCATTTGATTGGTAAATATTATGTGGAGTTTGACAAGCAAATGAAAAAGCAGGTAACACCCATCATTGCCAAAATTGCCAAGAATGAGTTCTCTTTGTTTACCGACGAAGAGGTAACGAATATTAGAAATTACCAAAACAAAATTGCTAAAATAAACGAAGAAATACGCAACGAGCAAGCCAAGCTTCCTGCCCTCAAAGGACAGCTACTGGCAAGTTTCGACGCTGACTTCCAAGAGTTGTTTACCAACTGGGAGGCTTCGTTGACTTATAGCAGTGATTTTAAGAAATATATTGATAATCAGTCGTTTACCAAAAAACAACAGCCGTTAATTAAACTGATTCGTCGCATTATTAAGTTATACAATAGCATAGCCAAAGAAGATGGCAACATCAAGCAGATAGCCAACAACAAAACCCCATTGATGAATGAGGTGGTAGAGATGTTGCAAAAGTGGGAGGCCAAAGATCCCGAAACGGTGGCTTTGTGGCAAAAAATGAATGGTTGGGTATACGAGGGGTTCGATGCTACTTACAAGGCTATTGGGGTAGACTTTGACCAGATGTATTATGAGTCGGAAACCTATTTGTTGGGCAAAGACATTATCAAAGATGGTTTAGACAAAGACTTGTTTTATACCAAGCCTGATGGTTCGGTATGGGCTAAGTTGCCCAAAGAAGTGTCGGACAATGACAAGATTTTGCTCCGAAGCAATGGTACCTCGGTATATATGACCCAAGACCTGGGCACTGCCGATAAGAAATACGAAGACCACGCCATCAGTAAATCAATTTATGTGATTGGCAACGAGCAAGATTACCATTGTAAGGTGTTGTTTCAGATATTGAAAGACCTGGATAGACCTTATGCTGATGGCTTGTATCACTTGTCTTATGGAATGGTAGATTTGCCTACAGGCAAAATGAAATCGCGTGAAGGTACAGTAATAGATGCTGACGATTTGTTGGAAGAGGTAAAAGAAACTGCCCGAAAACGTACCGATGACCTGGGCAAACTGGATGGAATGAGCGATGCCGA
Source organism: uncultured Microscilla sp. (assembly GCF_947493425.1). Classification (GTDB taxonomy): domain Bacteria; phylum Bacteroidota; class Bacteroidia; order Cytophagales; family Microscillaceae; genus Microscilla. Next base: position 5,809 of record NZ_CANLRP010000136.1, read on the forward strand.
AAAGATAGAGATTTACCGAATCATTGCCTTGGGAGCACTTAAGTATACTTTGCTACGTGTAGACCCTAAAAAACGAATGTTGTTTGACAAAGAATCTTCGGTAGACTTTCAGGGCGATGCCGGACCATTTGTGCAAATGAACTATGTAAGAACCCGCTCTATTTTGCGAAAAGCTGCCGAAATGGGCATTAGTACCAACGAGCCTTGGGCAGTGAGCGATTTGCACGTGATGGAAAAAGAACTCATTAAACTTTTACTACAGTACGAAGCAGTGGTAGAAGAAGCAGGCTATGAGTATAACCCTTCGTTTGTGGCTCAATATGCTTATGACCTGGCAAGAACTTATAGCCAGTTTTTTGCCGAATGCCCTATTCTTAAAATGGATGATGGGTCTGCCGCAAGTATAGAGCGTCGCAAGTTTAGAATTGCCCTCTCTACCAAAACCGGAGAGTTGATTAAAAAAGCATTGGGCTTGTTGGGCATTGAAGTGCCAGAGAGAATGTAGGCTTGCTTAGATTGTATTGTAAAAATAAAACCTTCTGTTTGACCCAAAACAAACAGAAGGTTTTTTTATGCCTACCGCCTGATGTCAAACCTGACCGGAATAACAAACTTACTTCTTATTTTTCTACCAGCTTGTGTGCCTGGTGTCCATCTGGGGCTAGTTCTAAGCACCCGAACAGCTTCTTCGTTACAGCCTGAGCTCAATCCTTTGACAACCTCAAATTGGCTCAGACTGCCATCTTTTTCTACCACAAATTTTACGTAAACCCTTCCTTCTATTCCCTGGTTATAGGCTAGGTCAGGGTAGCGCAGGTTTTGATGGATGAATCGATAAAAATTATTAAAACCACCTACGGGTTGTGCCTTGGTTTCTGTAAATGTCACTACAATAGGCGGTACTGGCTTAGGAGGGGGTGGAGGAGGCGGTGTTACCTGGGCTAGGGCAAATTTGCTCAAGCCCAACCATAAGAAAGCAACTAAAAAGTAATGTCGTTTTTTCATAGAATATTTTTGAGTAGTTATTGACCAAAAGCCTTTACTGTTGTGAGACAATACCTTACAAGGCGCTGTTTGTTTATAATATCTCAAACTTGATAGGAATGCAACATTTACTTTGAACGGGTCTGCCCCTTTGTTTGGCAGGAGACCATTTGGGGGCACGTTTGAGCACTTGCAGGGCTACTTCGTCGCAACCTGAGCCTACGCTTTTGAGTATTTTCATGTTGCTTAATCTCCCGTTGCGGTGCACCACAAACTCTATCACTACTACTCCTTGTACCCGGTTACGATAAGCCAACGAAGGGTAACGATACTTTAGGCTTCGAGCTATATAGCGATAAAATGTTTCGTACCCCCCAATGGGTTGGGCTTTTTCTTCTACTACTACAAAAATCTCAGGTTCGGGAATGGGCTTAGGGGGTGGAGGTGGTACTTGTGCCCCAGCAAACTTGCTCAAGCTCAGTAATAAGAGGAGTAAAATATAAGTGTGTATTTTCATTGTATTTTAAACGTAAAATAGGTTGGTATGTGTAAGCTTGATGGCTAATTATTCTCCCTGAGGGACTTATTGCCTATTTGACTACTCAACAATTGATTGAAATGAATCAGAAAGATGCCCTTAAGTTTCTGCGTTTTACAATTACAAAAATAACGACTGGTGCTCCTACCAATGCGGTGACTGCGTTGATGGGCAACGTTACATGACTACCAGGTACTTTGGCTATAATGTCGCAAATAAGCATAAGTACAGCGCCCAACATGCAAACCGCAGGCACCAATAAGCGGTGGTCGGAACTATTGAGTAATGATCGGGTAAGGTGGGGTACTGCTATACCCACAAATCCAATGGGCCCACAGAAGGCGGTAACACTGCCTGCCAACAAGCTAGTGATGGCTATGACTAGTATACGAGCCCTGCGTACGCTCAAGCCCAAACTTTGGGCGTAGTTTTCGCCCAACAGCAAAGTATTCAAGGTTTTGGTGATGAGAATCGAAAGCAAAATACCTGCCCCCACCGCGGTAGATAGCACCGTAAGGTGGTGGTGAGTGACCCCGCCCAGGCTACCAAATGTCCACATGAGGTAATCTTGAATTTGTTCAGGTTCGCTAAAGTATTGCCAAACACTTACTAAAGCTATAGTAATATTGCCTACCATCATGCCCACAATTAATACTACCACATTATCGCGGATGCGCAAAGAAATCAGTAGTACCAAAGCCAATACCATAGCCGAGCCTGTAACTGCAGCTATAACAATGAGCCAACTACTGAGCAGACCTGTACTTACAATGCTGGTGACTCCGATGACCGACCCACTGGCAAGCATTACGATTGCCACTCCCAGGCTTGAGCCCGCTGTGATGCCCAGAATAGAAGGGCCAGCCAATGGGTTACGAAACAAGGTTTGCATTTGTAAACCACCCAACGACAAAGCGGCTCCAGCAAGCATGGCGCTGATTGCCTGGGGTACCCTTATTTGATGAATGATATTGTTCCAGGCAAAGTTGCCACTGTCTTGTCCGGCAATAATTTGTATGATTTGCTTTAAAGGTATTGCTACCGAACCCAAGGTAAGGTCAATAATAAAAACCAATATCAATGCGGTTGCCAGCCCCACTAGCAAGCCCGTTTGCCGCAGAGTAGTTTTTTTTGTCCACAAGTGGTGTTCAGGTGTTTTGGTACTCATTTTCTTCTTTTTTTAATATCTGGCAGGCTGACGACTGAGTCAAAAAGATCAGCCCCAACAAAAATAGCAGCGTAGCATGACCTAACTTGTGAAGCCAACGCAGCTAAACAGGGGGTAGCACCAAATGGGTGTACCTGGCACCTAGCACGCCGGGTGCTAAATTCTTTATACATTCTTCGGCGACCCCGAATCAAGTTCGGAGCAGGCGGACTTGCCCCCTGACTTCCTCGTAAAAAAGTTAGAAAACAAAATTCATCCAAACTAATAGGCAACTTATTTAATCCCCAATGCACTGGTTTCTAAAACCCTGTCAGCACTTTTAGCCAAAAAACTACTTCAGTTGTTGGTAATATACCAACTCGTGTTCCGGCAATAGTTCAGGGTGAAATATTTTGACCAAATCTCTGAGCACCAGGTGTGGATTGACAAACCCCGTGACCCAATAATCGTTGCCCCCTCCGGCATTGATCCGTTTGTTGTTGTTGTAGATACGCTTTTGGTTAAATGCGGCAAACTTGGTAAACCTGGCGTCTTTATTGTGAATTTCTTTCAGGCTTTTGGCAGCGCTTACATTGAGCCAAAAGTCGCCATTGTGGGCTTTGGCAAATACAGTTTCAAAGTCGAATGGATGACTACCACTTCCTGAGGTATTGTTCCAAAAGTAAGCAGATTGGGCGTCTCTGAGAAACTGTGCCATGTAGCTACCCCCTTTGGCAGTATACCAGGTACCCTTAAAAGGCAATCCACAAAATACGCTTGGTTTTTTTTGTGCCTGGGCAGCTAGTTTTTTTACCTGGAGGTATTGGGCTTCTATAGCATCAAACTTTTCTGCGGCTAGTTTTTCTTTGTTATAAAACACTGCCAAAAACTTAAGCCATTCGGCACGGGCTAAAGGGTGTTGTTCCATCCAACCCGAATTTACAATCAAACGGGTACTTTTGCCCATCACGGCTTGTTTTTTTTGATAGCCAGCGGTGTGGGTACTGCTCATAAGCACTATGTCGGGTTGCAATGAAACAAGTAACTCTTGATTAAAATTACGTGAACCGCCCAACTCTACAACTTTACCTGCTTTGATTCTTTTTTGCATCGAGGGCAGGCTTATCCAGGCGTTGTTGGCGTTGCCCGTAATAAAATCAGTAAGCCCTAAGGCATCGGCAAGTGCTACATGGGTGGTTGACAAAGTAACCATAGAACGCACTGGAACACGGACTATCTGGTGGGGCTTAAAACCCTTGGGTGCGGGTTGTTGGTGGGGTACCAAGACATACTGTAGGTTGTCGGTTTGGTCGGTAAATGCTTTGGTAACCGTGACTACCTTGTAGCCATCATAATAATCTACTTTAAAGTTTTGGGCGTATTTGAGAGAGACTTTATCAAATAGTGGCTGAGAGGCATTGACTTTTGCCGAATCACTACTTTGGTTGTGTTGGTGGCGGTTGTTTGACTGGCAACTACCTAAAAACCATACAAGGCACAAGCCATACAAAGCTTGCGTTAATATATACTTCATAAACTGAACATGTTTTACCTTTCACCCGAAAGCAAATGAATGAAACCATTATTTTGGCAGGTTTTCTGACTTCCCAAAAGCAAGCTGCCTTCCCACCTACAATGGCAGTGGCACCTGGGCTTGCTTATTTTGTGTTGGGTTACAGCAGCGGGGACTGTTCAGGACTTACACCCGATTCCCTGTGGAGTGCCTGGTAAGCTTGGTTTTGTATACAATGCTTATTGTAGGGGAGTGAATACCCACTAATTGACCGTAAGCAGCTGTAATAGTCGAGTTTACAAGGCACAAAGAGCACATAATGCTCACCAAAAATTTGGGCAAATGTAGGTAAAAGCAATAAGCTTCAGGCAATGAGTGGCTAGTTTTTTGGTTGCTAAGGAATGGTTGACAAGGTAAGTTTTATGGTGTGAAGTGTGGTAAGTTGCTGGATATTTAAATGAGAGAAGCTCAATTGTTCGATTTTCGCCAGCACGGGTTACTTTCTAAACACTCTCTCTTTAGTCTTTGTGATTGGTTTTTAGGACGACGCGATTGATCAAATACCTGGTCGCCAGCGAGTATAAGACTGTTATTACAAGAATTAGGGATGACAAGCGTTAGTAGGCGAACAACCCTCACTAAAAAATAAATGATCATGTATCAAGCTCTGTTCAAAATCAAAGTAATCGTATTCACTACTTGTTTGGTTACAACATTGGCGCAAGCCCAACAAGCTCAAACCAAACCTGAGAAAGTTGCACCCACTATACAGGTAGAGGTTTTTCCTAATCCAAGCCCCACCCGCATTTTTTCGGTCGTGATAAAAGCAATCCAAAGCCAACCGTTAATTGTACAAGTGCAAGATGCTTTGCAAAGAACGGTGTACCAAAAAACAGTGAAGTCGGCATATGGGTTTTCGTTGCATACCCTGCGTCTTGATACGCGCCCCAAAGGTTGGTATTACCTGGTGATTATCAGTGCTGAGGGCAGGGTAATAAAGCGACTTCAGAGCACGTAGAGATGGTACTATACATTGCTTTCACCTTGGGTAAAATTTGCCCATATAATTTTCAAATTTGCTGTCAAACACATCACTAAGGAATGGTGAGAAATTAAATTACCATTCTTGAGGTAGAGGTTTTGTTTTGAGACGAGGCTATTTTTTGCGCCCATAGCAGCGCTACGGGCAATAAAAATAACGAAGTATCAAGGCGAAAAATCACCCCTTAGAGTGTAAATTTATTTTTGAACAATTCCTAAGCGTATCGTATATGGGAGTAGAATGGGACATAGGCTGCCAAGTCTGCAAAAAATTTATCTGGATGGGTTCTATGAAACCCTTCAAGTGGCATGGGTTTCAGGTAAGCGATGCCACCATCAGGCGGTTTTTTAGTTTACACGCCATCGCCCAAAAAAAAGGTTGCCATCTGTATTTGATGACAGATAACGGGGGAGATACCCCCTGGAGCAAGGATGTTGATGATTGGCAAGAAGACATTGTATCGAGAAGTTTTTGGGATTCAATAGCAACCAATGATCACGACAGTTTATGTGCTTACTGTGGCAAGGCCTTGAAAGAAAAGCCCTTGTCATATCATTACCTGCAACGCAACCAGTGCTTGTGGCTGTGTAATCAAGACTGTGTAGAGGCTTATTTAGCACGGACAACCCAAGAGAGAAATCATTGGGGCGAAGGTTGTATTTATGACTCTACCCTTGACACGGTTTGGTTTGACTCCGATGCTGCCCTGGAGATAGGCTGTACCGAATGCCATAGTTACGTGGTGATTGATGGCAAAAGTGTTGATGCCCACCACCAAGTGTATGATTTTGAGTATCTCGCCTTATTTTTGGGCGAGCATATAGGGCACTGTCATTTGTTGGTTCATTTTGAGGGAGCTGGTCAGCCGATAACAGTACCCTGGCGCAACAACACTACAGCAAGCCAGTGGACAGTATATGACAGGTATTTGTAACTTAGTACACTGTAACTTAAGTAAGTTGTTGTTTAATTCGAGTTGATTTTGTTTGTTGATGATCTTCAAAAGTTGAGCAGAGTTAGTTTACAATTCCGATGCATATCAGAACCAAAGAGCTACGCGATACTTTTTAAGAGAAATCAGCGGGCAAAAGCTCACAGTTCTCTGAGAACAAGCTCGGAGCTGTAAGCCGAACTTGATTCGGGGAAGCCGAAAGAAGCATAAGATATTTAAGTTCCAGTGTACTTAGGTTTGTCGTTTTACCAGTTTAAACCCAATATCGCGTCCCATTCCTTGAAAAATAGCCAGGTTGATCCAAGACAAAGCAAATTGCTCCAGTAATACTACCTTGTCTGCTTTGCCAAAGTCATAACAATGGGCAAAGCCTGCCTCCTGAGCAAGCCTGCTCGTGATGGCTTTGGCCTGTTCACTATTGCCTGCCATCATCATATCCAGTACTACATGGCCATAATCAGGGCGTTGCATATTCTCAAATCCGGTCGTATTAAAACATTTAATTACCTCCGCCTTGGTCAACGCGGCAAAAGCATGAAAAGCCGTGGGATAACCTTCGGGAGAGGCGTTGACAGTATTGGTAGCATCGATGATTACCTTGCCCGCTACATTGCCCATTTGTGCCGCCAGCTGAGGGGCTATTTGTGGAGGGGTGGCCACTAGTATTACCTCAGCTTGTTGGGCAGCATCTGCCACTGTATGCACGCTGGTGCGAGGGTTTTGCAACAAGTGCTTACCCTTAAAACCAGCCACCTCTTTTACTCCTAAAAAAATAGTATGGGCTGCTTTAGACCATTGCGTAGCCAAAGCTCCCCCTACGTTACCTGTACCTATAATTGCTATATTCATTGTTCAAAAAAGTTGAATGTTTACACCAAAAGTTAAAAAGCTGTCTTGCGGACGCTCATTGACCACTACCAGCTTTTCGTACATATACAAATAATTTACCCGTAGGCTTACAAAACGCCATAGGGGTGTTTCCAGACCAGTTTCTAGTTGCCAACGCATATTACCTGCGTGTATCAGAGAAGGTTGAACGTAACTCTCATAATGCCACGAGAGGTGTTTGCTGAGCTTAAACTTGCCCAATAGCCAAACTGTAGCGCGCCAGGTAGTAATGGTTGACTTTCCGTTAAAAATGGGTTGGTTAAACTTATCCTGAGCAAAATTGCTTTGCTCATACTCGCCCGACAGTGCCAGTTTCAGTGTTTGTGCCTTTCGGCGAATGATTTGCCAGGTGAGCCCTGCACCCACAAAATAACGCAAGTTGATCTGGCGGCGAAAATTGGTGGCGACAAAGCCCAGCATAAAAGGATAAATGCGGTGTTTGGGAGAAAAGTAGACAAAGTTTCGACTAAAAATATCTTCGTCTGCTTTTTGCCTGAAAAACTCCTGGTAGAGATAAGCGTTTTGAGTTTTGAACACCCATTGCCCGGTGCCTATGCTTACATTGGCTTTGCCCCTAAACACCAACACTTCTGCGTTGCCTTCTTGCCAAAATCCAGTAAGCGTTAGCTTTGTTCTTAAGCCCAAACTATCGCTTTTGTTGAGCTGAGCCACCGATATTTGGGGCAATAGTAGCCATAAGAAAAAGAGATTCTTCATAAAATTAAGTGCTTATGCTCAAAATAAAAAACCATCTACTGGTACCAGCTTTGGGGGCAATTGGGTTTCTTCCAGTGTTTCTCTCAGGTCGCGTTCTATGGTATTGCAAAGTGTAGTCAATGGCACATCTTGAATACGGTTCTCGAATGGATCTTCATTGACCGCCCCAGTGCGCTCTATAGCCGAAAACACAAACGCCACCACCACCGTTACCGGAACCACCACCCAGGCAATCCCCATTTTGGCAAGTGCTCCAACCAGACCGAGAGGAAAAAACAAAATAAATACATAAAGAAAAACCCTGGTAAAATAGTGGTATTGCCGGGGCATAGGCGTATTTTTGATGCGTTCGCAAGACCCTTGATAGTTGGCCAGGGCAGCCAGTTGCCCCTCCATCTGAAAGCTATCAAAGCCACCTAAGGTGCCGTCTGCCATGGCTGTGTAGATTTGTTGCCCCATCATTTTTTGCAAATAGTTGGGCTTGTTTTGAGCTTGCGCCAACCTGGTAAATTCGGCTTCACTTACCAAAGGCTTTAGCTCTTGTCCCAGGGGTTGCTCACGCAAATGAAAACGCAATGCATGCACCCAGGCAATTTGTTTGTAAACCAACGACTTTTTAAAAGCCTCGCTACGTTTTTTCTGATAGTTAGCCTGATGTTGGTGGCTGTCGGCAAATGTGCAAACCAAACGCGAAAAAATTCGGCTAGAGTTGACAATGCCCCCCCAAAGCTGGCGAGCTTCCCACCAGCGTTGATAAGAAGAGCTATTGCGAAAGCCCAAAAAAATGGCAAGCGCTGTGCCCAATACACCCACTATCATAAAGGGCAATGCTATTTGGGTAAACCCTGCGCCTGTGTGCAATCCAAAAACAAGCAAGGCAAGCCCAGTACTAAACAGCATGGGTGGCCAGGTATAGGTGAGAACTTTTAGGGGGTGAAAGTTTTTTTTGACAATCATAAATCAAGTCATTGTAAATTTTTAACAGTAAACAAAAGGCGCAAGAAAGCTTTAAAGTGTTGATATACAAGATGTAGTAGTGCCATTTTAAATTCAGTATCAAGTACATTGTCAATTGAATCTTTGGCTAAAATGGCGCGTTACTTATTCAATTGACAATGCTTCTAACTACGCTTTTTATAAATTGCTGAAAATAAAAGTGATATGAAAGTGTAGTTACCTGTGAACCGAATCTACAGCAGTTTGCTGTGATGAGTTCAACGCAGACAGGGTGCAAGCTAAAGGCTCATGGCTAAGCCCTGTCGGGGCTATGGATTTATTGGGTCAATTGCTCTACCACCAAGCGTGCCGCAGCAGCCCCTGAGTTTTGCTGTTGCCCAGTGATAAGGTTGCCATCTGCAATGGCATACGCCGAAAAGGGGGCGGCTACTTTAAAGGTAGTATCAGCCAACTGACGGGCAGCGGTTTCTATGCGGTAAGGCTGAATCTTCATGCCTACCGCCTGATCTGCAAAATCCTCTTCGGCATCGGCAAAACCAGTCCAGGTTTTATCCTTTACCAACAATTGCCCATCAGACTTTTTGGCGTCCAGCAACAACGTAGTGGCGTGGCAAACTGCGGCACTGGGCTTGCCACTTTCGTAAAAAGTAGTGAATAATCGAGCAAGGGTGTCATTGTCTTTAAAGGTATACATAGGTGCTTGTCCGCCTACTAAAAACAGGGCGTCATATTCTTGAGCGTTTACATCATTGAGCTTGAGTGTATGGTCAAGTAAGTCGTTGAACCAGCCTTGTTGCATATAGCCCAGTGATACTACATCGTGCGCTGAATAACCGCTTTCATCGGTAGGATCAGAATACCCATCCATCACTATCTTACCCCCTGCAGTAGAAGCAATGGTAATCTCATAGCCTGCCTCTTGAAACACTTGCAAAGGATGGGTAAGTTCGGCAGCCCAAAAGCCAATTGGCCAACCTGTTTGTTTAGACACCGCCGGACTGCTGGCTACCATGAGTATTTTACCCTTGTGAGGGGCGCCATGTGGGTGTACATAGTTTTTTACTTCTTTGATTTCTTGTGTAGTATGCATTGTATCTAAATGTTTGTTTGGGTTTATTGCTTGTTTCTTTGCAATATTACCCGATATGCCTAAGTTTGTTGCGATACTGACTTTTTAGTGCGATACTAACCTTTTTGAAAGTATATTGATAATCAAATAGTTATAAATTATGCCAGATTTTGTTTATGATGGAAAGGTATACTACAATCCAGTGGAATTTGCCATGGATAGGGTAGGAGGTACTTGGAAAATGCCCATATTGTGGAGGCTCAAAGGCAAGTTGTACCGCTATAGCGAGCTCAAAAAATCTATTCCCCATATTTCAGACAAAATGCTCACCAGTCAACTACGAGAGCTTGAAAAAGATGGGTTTATTCACCGGAAGGTGTATGCAGTGGTGCCACCCAAAACCGAGTACAGTATTACCGAGCTGGGACGTACTGCTATTCCTATAGTAGAGACTTTACGCAATTTTGGTATTGGTCTGATGGAGAGCAATGGCATTGATATTAGCCATTATATACAAGAGAAAAATAAAAAGACTGGTACAAAATAGGCAATGATTCATCGCATAAGCAGCACCAAAGTCATACCCTGTTGGCGTGATAGACTAAAAAATAATATTAAGAGCTAAATTAGGAGTAAATCCCAATTGAGTGACATCAAAGCGAACCAGTTCACTTACTTTTTTACCACCTTTGCCTTGGGGGTCAATTTCCAGTTCTTCAAAAGTAACACTTCGGATATTTTTTTGTCCATAAAGGTTAAATACCGAAGCACTGATTTGCCCTTTACCCCTGCGGCCAAACCTAAAGTTAAACGTAGCTGCTACGTCTAAACGGCTATAGTCTGGCAGACGCAGTGTTTTGCCTCTGGCAAGTGCGTGCAAGTCAGTTTGTCTTACATTCTTATCTTCTAACAACAATTCACCGTCTTGTATGCGACGGGCAAAGCCCTTGGGCAAGCGATACCCTCTGCCAGTGCCATACACAAAAGTAGCCGAAAAGTCGAACCTGCCCAGTGAGAGCATATTCACCGATTTGAACTCGTGAGGCGTAGACGCTGAAGGGGTAAAAGGCTGATTTTTATCAATGGCTCTGAACTGGTAAGTAAGGTCATTGAACGAATAACTTAGCCATCCGGTATATTTGCCTTTTTTCTTTTGCAGCAGTATATCTACTCCCTGGCTTATGCCATGACCTGGGTTATACCTTTCATCGTTGCCAATGACTTCTCCCCTGCGTACCTGCCTTGCATCAAAGTCATAAAACACCAAGCCATTCAATGTTTTATAATACCCCTCTACATCAATGGTAAACAAATTGGTTTGCAGGGTAAATCCCGCAATCAAGTGATTAGACTCCAGAATGGGTATATTTTCGCCATCGGGCAACGTCCAAAAGTCAAAACCGCTTTCGCGTAAATCACTGGTAATAATTTGGCTGATAAATTGGTAGTATTTGCCTGCGGCACCCTTGAACTTTAGTTTTTTTGTAGCGTCATACTGAAACGATAACCTCGGAGCAACATAAGGGGTTTGGTTCAGGTTATAATAAGTAAAACGTAGTCCTGCATTGACTTGTAACCTTTTTATGGGACGAAAAGCATCTTGTACATACAAGGTGTACTGGGTGCCTGTAGTATGTCGGCTTTCAAACGTATACTCATTGTCTACCAGTTGCTTGTACCGGATGTTGTTGTAGGTAGACATGAGCCCAAACGACAAAGTATGGTTATGATCAATGGTCCAGTCGTTGTCCCAGCGAAAAGTAATGTCATCTAAATCATTATTTTGTTGACTGCTGCCTTCTTCTCTTAGTATCACCCCATCGCCTTCGTCCTGATCCTGTATTGACTCTCCTGCATAAATGCCATAATATCTGGAGTAACCCAGTTTAACATTGCTATAAAACTTTTGACTCCATAGTCTGCCCCATCTGAAGCCAACGCCTGTGTTGCCCCACTCCAGTCGGTCATTTACCAGCATGTCTACATCTACCTCTCTTTTTTCAAAATCTTTATCTCCTCCTCCAGGTGGTGGGTTTCCTGGTCCTCCACCACCTGGTTTGGGCTTTTTTTTGGGGGGGGGCAACTTTGCTTTGCCTTCAAACTCACTCGATATATATACATCATCTTTGCCGTTGTAGACACTCAGGGCTAGAATATCTTTTTTAGTGGGGCGAATGGTATACTTTACGTTCAAGTCATAAAAGTTAACATTGGTTTTGGGTGCCTCTTCACGGTCTTCTTTGGGGTCAAACAAAAAACGGATGCGGGGCTGACTCGATGCATAGTTTGCCAGTGAGTCGGACACCGGACTGGCAAAAATATCGCGGTACGACCGTCGCCCGGCAATCAACAGCGAAGCATTGTGTTTGAGCGGTACCTCTACAAACAGGTTAGAACTTACCATATTCATTCCTACCCCTACTTTGGTTTTGTATTGATCTCCCGCTTTGCCGGTAATATCTATGACGCTCGAAACCCGTCCTCCAAACTTGGCCGGAAACCCCCCTTTGTATACTTGAATGTCTTTAATAGCATGGGCGTTAAATGCACTAAAAATGCCTAGAAAGTGATCTGTGTGGTATACTGAAAAACCATCAAAATAAATCAGGTTTTGATCAGGAGTGCTGCCTCGTACACTTAGTCCAGCAGTAGTTTCGTTGGTGGCATTAATGCCTGGTAGCCATTGCAAAGTTCTGAAAATATCGTTTTCGCCTAAGTTAGGCAATGAAGAGAATTTGGCAGGGTTGATAGATAGTTGCCCTACATTGGTAGAGGGTTGAACCATTTTTGCCTGGTATTCTACCACTACCTCTTTGAGTTGGCTTATAATGGGGGTGAGCTTGATTGTATATTTGGTTTGCCCTGCCTTAAGTGCGTAATTTTTGGTTTCATAGCCTATATACGATACCTCGATAGTAGCAGGAGTTATGGGCATATTGGCCAAGGCAAAAATACCGTCTACGTTGGTTACTGTACCTCGCCGGGTACCCAACACCCTTATATTGGCAAAAGGGAGAAGTTCGCCTGTAGTGGCATCTTTTACCTTTCCGGTAATGTTGATTGTTTCAGGAGGATTGGAGTGCTGATCAAGGACTTTTTTAAAGAGCACTACTTTATTGCCTCCTACTATGCTAAAGCGAATGGGGTGCTGTTGTAAGAGTTGGGCGAGCGTTTCCTGCAGGTTTCTTTTGTCAATGCGTTGGTTTACCTTGATGCCTTTCACCAGACGCGAGTCATAGGCAATCTTTACCTGGTATTTTTTACTAATGGTGGCAAGCGCTTGTTTCAACGTTACATTGTCGAAACGCTCGCTAATAATAACAACTTGGCTTTGAACCGGCAATAAACCGACCCAAAGCCAAGCTAGTAATGGTAATAAGTAGTACTTCCTCTGCATTTGTTTCATTGAATCACGACTGTTTTAGTACTGTCATTTTTGATCGTGTACTTTAAACTCATGGGGTCGCAAATAAATTTTAAAGCCGAAGCTAAATCCTTATTAGAGAAAAAACCAGTATATAACCTGTTTTTAACATCTGTTTTGTATTCTATTTTTACGTTGAATTGGCGGGCTAGTTCGTCAAATACTTGCTTAAGAGGCGTTTCCTGGTATTGAAAGTCGCCTGTACGCCAGTTAGAGGCGTTGGTTGTGTCAAACTGATAAGGCTTTAGTTTTTCCCCCTCCAGTTTTGAGCCCATTCCTGGAGCCAACACCAAAGAAGCGTTTCCGGTAGTAGTAGTAAGTTTTACTTTTCCAGTCATACATTCTACCTTAAAATCTTTTTGTCGGGTATACACATTAAAGCTAGTCCCTAGCACTTCTATCTTACCTACTGCAGTGTTTACTTGAAATTCGCTCCCTTTTTTTACCTGAAAAAAAGCTTCTCCGTTTAGTTCCACATTTCTATTTTGATCCCAATCATCCGTTTGGTAGCTAATGCGTGAGTCGGCGTTGAGTGTGGCCATTGAACCATCAGGCAAAGCAATACTTTTTTGCTCTCCCAACTGAGTACTCGCTACTGTAGGCGTAGTACTACTTGTCATACTGCGAAAGATAAAAAATGTGCCCAGTAAAATAATTACACTGGCGGCTGCGGCGTATACCTTGCGCATAGAAATGCTGCGGGTAGTAGCAGTAGTAGTGCTATTATCAGTTTGGTGAATATCCTGGTTGATCTGTTGCCAGAGATGATCTATGCGGGTTTGCGATACTTCTATTGTTTCGGTACCCTTTACCATTGCCTTGGCTTGGTCAATTACCTCTTCTTTGTCAGGGTTTTGTTCCAGCCAGGTGTTCCAGTGTTGGGTTGTTTTCTCGTCAGGTTCGGTTACCCACACAAAAAACGAGGGATCATTGGCGAAGTCTTCAGCCGTAAAGTTAGCGTATTGGTCAATAGCCTCTATACCGCTTTCAATATTGTTCCAAAGGTTGCCAATGCGACTGTCGATGCGGTTCCACAAACCATCGATTTTGCTCTGCGGAATCTCCTCTTCCTTTACCTGAATCAACCCAATTAATCGTTTAGCCTCTTCAATCAACCCTGTTTTTTCGGGGTGTTGCTCTAGCCAAGCGTTCCAATGTTGGTTGGTTTCCTCGTCGGGTTCGTTTACCCAGGCAAAAAACGAGGGATCATTGGCAAAGTCTTCAGCCGTAAAATCAGCATATTGGTCAATGGCCTCCATGCCGCTTTCAATGTTGTTCCAAAGGCTGCCAATGCGACTGTCGATGCGGTTCCACAAATCATCGATTTTGCTCTGCGGAATCTCCTCTTCCTTTACCTGAATCAACCCAATTAATCGTTTAGCCTCTTCAATCAACCCTGTTTTTTCGGGATGTTGTCGCATCCAGGTGTTCCAGTGTTGGTCTGCCTTTGTGTCGGGTTCGTTTACCCAGGCAAAAAACGAGGGATCATTGGCAAAGTCTTCAGCCGTAAAATCAGCATATTGGTCAATGGCTTCCATACCGCTTTCAATATTGTTCCAAAGGTTGTCAATGCGGCTGTCGATGCGGTTCCACAAGTCGTCGATTTTGCTTTGCGGAATCTCCTCTTCAGTGAGCTGCAACATGCCAATCAACGATTTAGCTTTTTTTACCAAAGCGTGTTTTGTTGGGTTTTGCTCCAGCCATGCCTTCCAGTGTTGGTCTGCTTCTTCATTGGGCTCGGTTACCCAAGCAAAAAACGAGGGGTCATCGGCAAAATCTTCGGCAGTAGTATACTGCTTGTATTTGTCTAAAGCCTCTATGCCAGCGTCAATTTTGTTCCAGAGCGAATGTATTCTCTCTGTTGGTACGTCCTCTTCTACAATGTCGAGGGCGCCAAGTAAAGCTCTAGCCTCCGTAATAACGGCGTACTTATCGGGGTGTTTTTCAATCCATTGGTTCCAAAAATCGTTGCTTTTGGGGTCAGGATTTGTCACCCAGGCGTAGAATTGCGGATCTTCTGCAAAATCCTCTACGTTAAAGTCGTGATACTTATCCATTACTCCTCAATAATAAGTTAGATTATCCTTTTTTAAAATAATAGTTCATCAGTTCTACTCTTATAAGCAAGCGTAACATAACTTGTACTCCTTACGTAAAGCTTTTTTTCGAGTACATTACAACAAACCACTACTTACTAGTAATGCCCACGCCAAAAAATTCTTCTTTAATGCTTTGAGTGCACTGTAAACGAGGTTTCGAGCCGATTGGTAGTTAATGTCCATGATGTTCGAAATTTCGTTGTACTCCAGTCCTTGATAGTATTTCAGGTAAATGGCCTCTTTTTGCCTTTTCGATAATTTTTGCAGTTGTCCTTGTAATTTTTTGTTGTTCAACTCATTAGTTTCATCACTAATGATCATATCTTCGGGGGTAAACTCCACCTCAAAATTATAGTTTTCTACATCTGTATTTTTATCATATTTTTTATTTTCAGAAGTAGATTTCCTGATGATTTTTCGGCGCAAAGAACTGAGCAAGTAAAGCTTGATAGAGTCTGTTTTACCCAGGTTTTGTCGGTTTTTCCAAATCTCAAGAAACAAGTCCTGGATACAGTCTTCGACCAATGCATCGTTTACGGTAAACTTCCTTCCGTACTTATACAAAAGTCTTACGTGTTGATTATAAATTTGTGAGAGGGCGGTTTTATCACCCTGTTTGAACTTTTCCCACAACAATGCATCTTCCATAAAAAACTGAATAAGTTCTGTGTGTCAAATAGTTTTAAAGTAGAGTAAACGAATTGCAAGCTTTATGTTTTCCAAACAATTAAAAATATTGATTGTTTACTCTATTTTAATTACGATTTCGCAGAAGGCACAACATCCGAGCCACAAGCCTACAAACGATGCCTTCGCGATGGTATTGTCAAATTATTGGATTGAACAAACACAAATATAGAGAGTTTTGGGGGGAGGGCAAGATGGAAGACCAAGTATTTGAAGGCAGTGACTTAATCCGAGCGTTTGCGTATTTTTATTTGTAAGGTTTCAAAAATTAAGGTGAAAAACTTCTACATTTTTTAACACATTCCACTTATAGCTCTACCTTTAGCCATTTGAATGAAAAAAAATATTTACTAATTCAACGCTGTGTTTTTTGCTTTTAATCTTAAAACTCTACAGATTATTCGTTACCAAATGAAAACCTGTTTAGGGCATCATTGACTTGTTCTGGAGAGATGT
>NZ_CANLRP010000137.1 GCF_947493425.1 uncultured Microscilla sp.
AAAAAACGTAAACCTCCTTGTTGGACGAAAATGAAGGGAGTTATCACTCCCTTGTAAAACCATGTACAGTAGGATGAGCCCCAATTCATGTGCCGTCGCATTAGTCTCTAAATCAGAGACTAACATTCGTAGAGATAATATTTGCATTACCACAGAATAGATCAGTTTTAGGGTGAAATCTTAAAAAAAAAGAGCTTTTGAATTTGTTACTTCATCAAAACTATGTCCTTTAGTATCCAAAAAAGCCTTGAGAGGTGCAGTAAGTTGCTCGAATGTATTCATAAATATAGCAGTTTTGTCGCTACTAAATTATGATTTTTTTGGGCAATGCACCTCTTTTCAATATTCTTGCCGCTCACTAATGTTTATTAAATTATGTTTCTATTCATATTTTGATGCGTTTGCCCTGAACTTTAACCAGTTTATTGACAGGTTCTGATGCTCTCTGCCTGATTAGGATCAGTGGCAGTGGCTTCCTGTACTGTATCTTCTTTGTAAAGTGCTATGCGATCTATCGCATACCCTTTAGACCGCCCGGAAACCTCTATGGTGTAGTCGCCAGCTACCAAAAAAGTAGCATAAACTGCGTAAGCATTATGATCGTTGGTATACGAACGCCAGCTCCATTGGTTGGTCTGATTCATATATACTTTAAACCAGCCCTCCTTTCCAGCACCTTCCGGATTAGGGGTTTTGCCCGACCCTCTTGGATAAAGTTTGTGGTTGTCTTTCATAGCAAAAAAATCGCTGGCATTTGCCATACGCAACCAGGCATCGTTCGCCTCAGTATGGTCTGTTCCTTCATTGATGCGGGAACGCCACTGCACACGGTAAGTACCTGGAGTGTTCACCCGTATTTTATAAGTAATCAGCCCCTTGCCAGGAGTGCTGTACTCGCTTTTGCCATGCCATTGTGTATAACCTTTGCCCGTAAAGTCGGTCGATGAGGTTTCCAACTGCCAGCCCTCGCCTAGTGGCATGCTTTCGCTTTCGATAATGAGTAGCCCGTTTTTTTCTTCAAAAATAAACTTTGTACTGTCTTGACAGGGAGCACCCAAACCATTGTTTCCTTCTCCGTTATTGGTAGTATTGTCAGGGTTTACATCTTCTTTTTTCTTGCAGGCTCCTAGGCTCAGTAACATTGCCAGCAACAAGATGCCCCAACTCCAGTAAATGCTTTGTGTTTTGTTAGTCATAAATGAATCTTTTGACTGATCTTTCGCACCTTTATTTAAAAACTTGTTTTAGGTTAAAAACGACAAATTATAGTTTTGCAATATTATATCGAATTTTTACGTGTTTATGTCAATTTTTTAGCCACCCTTGTCAAGCAGTATGTACTAAAAAGTAATTTAGCAAAATAAAATATTACGTTTAAAAAAAACACTATTTTGTAAAAAAGGATGCGAAAGATCAGTTTGATGGTTACGAAAATTTTTATCTTAATTTCAAAGCAGACAAGTTTCCTTATACACCTGCCTGCTTGATTCAGATAAATATTAGTCTTTGATGACTCTCAGGACTTTGATTTTTTTTCCTTGTGTGATTTTCAATAGGTATAAACCAGACTTAAGAGTAGAGGTGTTGAAATACACTTGTGAGCGTTTATGAACTTCTACTTTTCTGTGTATTCCTCCTCTTAGCGATATAAGTTCTATGTGGGTAGTACCCGTTATCCAGGCAGCAGGCAACTCTACCTTTAGCTGGTTACTAAACGGATTAGGTTGTACTATGGCATTTTCGTCTGTCACTGCATCAGTAATTCTCACCGCCAGGTCATCTCTAGCTATCAAAGCCACCCAGTCTTTAGAGATATTGTTGGGAGGGTTGCCAATAGATACCGAACCTCCTGCACTTAGCGAAGTGACAGAACCATTCTGCAAACCACCACCATTTCGGGGGTCATACCACTGCACTTTGTAGGTGCCTGTTGCACCACTCAAGTTCAAGGTAGCAGCACCTCCATTAGGACGAAAAACCACATATACTTCCCCTGTTTTGGCAAAAACATAGTCGCTACCATCAGCCGTCAGTCCATTGTCGTTTTTCATTTGGGTAAGGTAGGGCTGCAGGTAAGTATTAAAGAAGTTGAGTGCCATTTTAGCATCCTGCCATTTGGTAGCACGGGTGCGGTGATCCTGACAATACAAGTCGCCGTAGCCTGTTTGGTAGCCATAATAATACTCTACACCAGCACCACCCGCCATGAGGGTTCCCCAAAGTACTTTCTTGCGCACATCATCACGGTTGTCTTCGTTTATTTTACTGTTGTTGCCATCTGGGGTTTGTCCGTTTATCTGGTCATAGCCAGCATCCAGCCCTATGCCCAGACGATAGTCTCCCTGTTCATCGTTGGCAACGATCCATTTCTTGCCTGCCTGCACCGACTTTTCTACCCATTCGTTCACTTCACTGTGCACATTGTTGATATTGACCTGCAAAGAGGCACCTGTAAGCTCCGACTGGTTACCCAGCAAAGGCCCATACAGGCTGTTTTCTTCGCCCACCCAGTTGTGAATCACAATGTTATGATGATAGGGGTCAAGGGTATGGATGTACTGGATAATGTCTTTAGTTACCTGAGTACCGTTGTTAATCTCCCGCCAGATGCGGTTTTCTTCGCCCAGATTCCAGTTGAGCGCCAGGTGGTGCCCAAAACGAGCAATCAGCTCCCGGTAATAGAGCTTACGCTCTCTACCCAGGTATCCTCCATCCATTAACCAATCATTTTCTTCTTCCTGGCTTTTAAAGTGCAGGTACATGCCTTTTTTGTCGCCATACTCCATGATTTTCTCCCATTGGGCAAGTTTCGACACATCAAAACGATCGTGGTATACATCGTTCCAGTTACTGGGATTACTTGTTTTTGATAAGTGAGGAAATATATTATCATCGTCTCCATCCAGGCTAAATGTAAGGAAAGAAAACACGTTCATTCCCTGATCTGCCAGGTATTTTATTGCCCCTAGCAACTCAGACCCTTTGCCATTTTGCCAGGTATAATCACCAGCATCATTGGTATCATAATCCTGCTGGTGGTAGACCCAGCTCTTTCTTAGCCCCTTGTTGTTAGGCGTGGCGTCAAAATCTTCGTAGGCAAAAGTATTCTCTACTGCATCTGCTCCTGCTTTGATAAAATACTCTCCTGTTTCGCTAAACTGCAGGTAGTGTTCCCCCACATACTTTAGCCTGCCTTTGCCTCTAAAGTCACGCCCAGTTTTATCCGTATTGGTGATATTAAAGTTTCCAGTAGCCCCATCAAAATACCCTGCAGAAGCTCCCACATTAGGGTCTGTACTAATGGCGATGTCAGTTCCTTTTCGGAAAGAAGCCGTATACGACCAAGTTCCAGTAGCATCAGGAGTAAAATGTGCTTTCCAAATATTGCCCGATATCGCCGAAGTATTAGCAGCGTCACCATCTACAGCGTAAAACCCTGGTACTGTATACGACTTGGCTCCATTGGTAAAAGTTACATTCAAACGATAATTGGCAAAAGGGTTGTCGCTAGCACCTTCCGATGTGACAGGTCCTTTGAACGAAAGCGTTACCTTGTGCCATTTTTTGAGCTCGCCTGTGATCTCCAGTACACCTCCCCAATCGGTATTCACTACCACTTCATTGGCAAAGTCAGACACTCCTTTGTTATTAAAAGCACGTACTCGATACTTGCGGGCAACGGTGTTGCCAAAACTATTGTCTGTCCACGATACAGCGTTTACTCCCAGCGTGGTCAATACACTCCAGGCAGGGTTTTGCGAAGAAACATTATCGGTATATTGTATTTCGAAACCCATTTCATAAGCCGCGTTATCGTTCCAAGCAAGACTCACAACTCCCGGCGAAGTAATTTGCGCCGAAAGCCCAGAAGGAGCCACTGGAGGTGAGTCAATCGTGAGCGCATTAGATACAGTGTAAACCGACTCTCCCTCGCTGTTTTTTGCCTTAAGGCGGTACTGTCGTATTACCTGATTGCCAGGGTTACTGTATGTCCAGCTTGTTGCATTTACTCCCAGTGTATGCAACAAGCTCCAGGAAGTGCCCCCATTGATGGTTGTTTCCAGCACAAAGTTCTCTTCATTATTAGAGTTATCGTTCCAGGTGAGCGATACTGTTCCAGAAGAATTGAGTGCTGCCACCAGCTGAGAAGGTGCCGCAGGTGGATTTACCTGTATTTGATTGACAAAGGTAACAGTCAATTCAAAGGCTATTCCCTGAATACCACTGCCATTACCTCCCGAAAAAGGAATAGCCTTTAGAGTAACAGGGCTATTCAACGGTGGATTCCATGGGTAATAGTCTCCACTGTCATCGCCATTCAAAGCATAAGGGGCTACATTTTCGGTACGAAAAAGGCTTCCATTCAAATAAAACCTCACGCTTCCTACACTATAAGGAGAAGTGTTGGCGCGCACATTTAGCTGATTGCCTGGCAAGCTTGCCAGGTTAATTATCTGAGCATTGCTGAGCTCATATAAATCATTGTTATTGTTGGCATTGACGAGGGTCATACTCATAACAGATTGCTGTGCGTAACTCAACGCAGCAGGTATACATAGAAAGAATACCCACAGCAGGCGTACTGTTTTCTGTGCCAGTAATAGCTTATGTTTCATAATAAAAATTGTGGTTAAGTAATAAAAATTGAAGCCAAGAGGACTTCATAGTATAAAAGTCTGTTGATTTTGTCAGTAATTGATTTGTTGACTGATCACCTATTGGGTATGATTCTGCCAAATGCAGGTTGAGCAATGCCTGTTGTCACTAATAAGTCGCAGCAAACATAGAGTTTTGGTCAAGGAAGGGCAAAAAATACAATGGACATAAAATAGCACCTGTGGGCAGTTTTGAAGTAAGAAATAATGCTTTATATAGCAATAATTTTATTTTGACAAAGTTTACCACATATGCAATAAAATAAAGTAACCAAGAGTAAATAAAATCTAAGTCACTCAAAGTCAAGTCTATATAGTTTTATTTCCTTCTGTCATATTCTGGTACAGGGCTTTTTCATGAATTTTCAATGTTAGCAACATTGAATTATTTTCGAAACAATGGTATTTAACGAAGTAAGTAATAATTTAGGTTGATGAACAAAAACAATAAGCTTGTCGTCTGCTTTATTACCTGATACAATCACAGAACTTAAGGGCATTGATAATGGATCAACAGTGGCAACCATTACCTTAAGTTGGGGCAAATCTGCCCGGTGTTGTTTCGAATAGCCCCGTTTAAAGTTCGCACCTTGATCACGAAAGCTCTGAACAATCAAGGCATCCAGGCGAACAACCTCTTTTGATGGTGTTAGATCATAAATATCCAACATCTCTTTATTATGATCTGCTTCAAACTTATCCCATTTAGATTCATCACTAAAACGATCCATCAGGCTACCTAAACGATCATCTGTAAAATCCTTTTGAGTCAAATTTGCTGCGTTTAGGCTATGACGCAAAGTAAATAATCGTTCTCCTGCCCAAGATTCTACATGATTTAGTCTATGATCGCCAAGTGATAACACATAAGTTAAAAAACCAACGGCTAATTTGCCGCCATCAAGACCTGTCCAGTTTCAGTTTCCATGATCTGGAAAATAACGGTTCAGGTACTGACTCGGGTTGCTCGCTTCTAAGTTTGCAACCAATAAGGGAATATCATCTACTCGTTCTGTGATCATACAGCGAGTTTAGGGAGCAATTAAAAAATAGGATACCTGTTCTTTGCTAGCTATTTTATTCTGAGACGCGGCACTTTTTAAAGTCATAGCAGAGCTACTAATACGAGTTCATCCGCCACCCTCTATCATCTCAGTATTCGCCTTGTAGGATCGCTACTTGTACTTTCCCTTAATGATCATAGAGGGCTTCCCCTGTTCCATAACTAAGCCTAAATAAGAGTCACGCCAACTTAATGACGGTTGTCACATAGACACTTGACAGGGTACACTCTATGCTTCTATCCCAAACTTCATCGGACAAATTTGGTTTTGACAACAAGTAGTTGTTCTCGACACTTCTTCATTGGTTCACTTGCGTTCATCTCTCTTATTCACACCTGACTCCGTACCAGCGGAGCCTTTTCTCTTCAATACCAAAACATTACTGTCATAGCACCGTAGAGTGGTTTAAAGGCTATTCCTGTAAATCGCCTTTGGTGGGTCTACCACCATCTTAGTTATAGCATACAAAGCTTGTTATGCTTTGTTTCAGGGCACACCTGAGGCTACAGCTTTGCTGTGCCGAGTTTATAAATCCCCCGAAACAAGTTCGGGGTTGTGAACCGAACTTGTTTCGGGGCTCTGCCAAAGGCTAAAAGTAACAAAGTCTCAGGGCAAAAGAGCAGCTACAAAATGGGTAGGTTATTTCTTGTTTGCTCCCTTAAGTGTTTTCTTTTTTCCAACCTAGAAATCAGTGAAACGTAAGTTTTTATCACTCACTAATGAAATACTCAAACTACCAGGGCACCTCTTCGTCGAGGTGAATAAATTTGCCAGTAAAATTGGTATGTTCTGCCAACGATAAATTGACCAATGTCTTAGCACCTGATACTACATCCATAGGTGCCGCATCGGTGCCCAAGTCGGTTTTTACCCAACCAGGGTGCGCCGAGTTTACCTTAATATTTGTGTCTTTTAATAAGGCTACCAAATGCACGGTAAAAGAGTTTAAGGCCGTTTTGGAAGCATTGTAGGCAAATGGTTTGACACCATACCAACCCGATTCGGCGTCGTTTTGTACATTGACCGACCCCAAAATACTCGACACATTGGTAATATACCCCTGTTTGCTTTTTCTAATCAAGGGTAACAGCTTTTGGGTCAGGGCTACCAACCCAAAGAAATTTACTTCAAAAGTTTGCCTCAGGGCTTCTAAAGAAACCGTTTCAGTAGTGTTCTCTCCCCAGCTTTCTTCACTGTGAATAATTCCGGCATTGTTTACCAATATATCCAACTGTCCGTATTTTTCATCAATGTATTTTTTTGCTTCATCAAAACTCTCTGGTTGGGTTATATCCAACTTCAAAAACTCTACATCCAAACCTTCAGACTTTAGCTGCTCACTTGCTTGTTTTCCGCGTTGGTCGCTGCGGCTTCCCATAATTACTGTGATGCCCTTTTTTGCCAGTTGACGGCTTGCTTCAAAACCTATACCTTTGTTAGCGCCTGTAATAAATGCTACTTTTTTCATTTTTCTTTTTAACTTTTCTAAATACTTTAAAATCTACCTTGCTGGAAACTCATATTTCTTTTGGAGATTATACCAGCATTTTATTTTTGTTAATAAGTAAACACTTAAGGCTGCAACCATTGCTTATCAACTAAATCTGAGACAAAATTACGGCGTTCATGATTTAAAATGAAATAAGATGTTTTAGCTTTGTTATCAATAAAATTATATCACAGTGATGGTAAGTTTAGAATGGTACCGTACATTTAAGGCAGTTTACAAGCATAAAAACTACTCAAGAGCTGCCAAAGAGTTGTTTATGAGCCAACCAGCAGTAAGCAACCAAATAAGTATGCTTGAGGCTGCCGTGGGGCACAAGCTGTTTTATAGAAAGTCGAAAGGGGTAGAACCTACCGAAAACGCTAAGTTTTTGAATAACCTCATTATTGATGCGTTGGATAAATTAGAAGCAGTAGAGGCATTTTATAACAAGCGAGCAGCAAAAGAAAGTCAGTTTTTTTCTTTGGGTATGAGCCCCCACGCATACCATGCATTGTTTTCGGGTAAACTGCCTGCCATAGGGCAACATATTTCATTTCAATTTGAGGAATCCAGCCAAGTGTTGTTTGACCTGGTCAACGAAAGAAAACTCGACTATGCCATTATAGATAAGGAAGTGAATACATTTGACACGTTGACTGCACCCATATTTCAAACCTCTATGTGTGTGGTAGCCCACCCTCATGTAGACTTGCAACCAGTTGCTCAGTCCATTGCCCAGCACGACTTTACAGAGATAGAGGCCTGGCTGGAAAACCAGGTTTGGTTCTCACATTCGGCTACCAACCATTATATCAAACTTTTTTGGTTGCACTGTTTCAACAAACAACGCCCACGCATTTTCACCAATTATACCATTCCCAATAGTTTTTTGATGTTGAATGAGTTGTGTAAAACCCCTGGTGTAGCCATTGCCTTACAACACGAGGTTAACCATTTTGTGGAGGCATCCAGGCTCCAACAGGTTTGGGCACCCGAAAACGCCCCAGAGGTTCGTTACTTTTTGATTGCCCATAAAAAAAAGCAGGCTCATTTTGACTCAATACTCACCGGGCTGACCCAATAATTGATTGATTTGTGGCGCAATGATGTGGTATGGTTAGCCAAACTCAACAAGCAATAAATATCTAAGTATCAATCTTTTAACAATAAATTCCACAAAAAAAGGCAGCACTTTAATGGCGCTGCCTTTTTTATAATTGTTTTGTTTGACAAACTTAAAGCTTGCCGCTTTACTACTTAAGGTGTTGGTTCAAATAATTGACGTATACCCCGTATAGCAAGAAATAACTGGTACCACTATAGGCTACACCGTGTGCACCTGGTGGGTAAATTCTCATATCTACATCTTGCCCTTTGTCAATCAATGCTTTCATTAATTGGAAGGTATTCTGCACGTGCACGTTTTCGTCCATCGTAGAGTGCGAAAGCAACATTCTGCCTTTGTATTTTTTGGCATATTTCATTACCGAGCTATTGATGTAACCTTGCTCATTGTCACCCAATAAACCCATATAACGCTCCGTGTAGATGCTATCGTACAAGCGCCAGTCTGTTACAGGGGCAGTTACTATAGCTACTTTAAATACTTCGGGGTAGTTAAGCTGGGTAAAGCTTGCCATATAACCTCCGTAGCTGTGCCCACGAATTGCCATGCGGTTGCCATCTACCCACGATTTGGTAGCCATAAACTTGGCGGCTTCAGCAAAGTCTTTGGCCTCGTTGTGTCCCAGATTTTTATATACTACTTTCTCAAATTTGCTCCCATAACCTCCGCTTCCACGGTTGTTTACACTTATCACTACGTAGCCTTCCTGGGCAAGGTATTGTTGCCAGCCATTGGTCGCAAATTGGTTGTATACCGACTGAGAACCAGGCCCTCCGTAAATGTCTACCACCAAAGGGTATTTTTTGTTTTTGTTGAAACCCTGCGGCTTAATCACAAAAATATCAATCATTTGCCCGTCAGAGGCTTTAAAACTCATCAGTTCTTGTTTAAAGTAGCCCGAAGCAGTTTTCTTTTTCACTCTTTTGTTGGTTTCCAAAGACTTTATTTTCTTGCCCTTGGTACTCCACAGTTCTACTTGTGTAGGGGTGTCTACGTTTGAGTAGCGATCTATGTAATACTGACTGTTAGGCGAAAAATTGATAAAATGACGCCCAGCAGTTTTGGTCAATTGTTTTTTGCGTTTACTATTAAAACTGATGCTGTAAAGATGGCGCTCAAGAGGCGATTTTTCGGTAGAGGCATAATATATTTTCTTGCGCTTGCTGTCTACATTATACACATTGGTTACTTCCCAATTGCCCTTGGTTACCTGGTTGAGCAGCTTGCCATTGTAGTTGTAACGATAAATGTGGCTCCAACCATCGCGGTCAGAAATCCAGAAAAACTCTTTGCTATCTTCAGGAAAAAAGAACAAATGATTGATGCCAGCAAAAAAGTCAAATACATCTATCCATGCTTTACTTTTCTCTTCCATAATTTTTTTACCCTTGCCAGTTTTGGTATTATGAAAAAACAGCTGAAGGTGGGTTTGGGCACGGTTCAAATGCACTACGGCAAGTTGCCCTGGTACCGAGGTCCAATATAAACGAGGCACATAACCATCGCCTAAAGCTACATTCATCCACTGGCGGCTCTTTTGGGCAAGGTCTACCACTCCAATTTTTACTATAGGGTTTTTATCGCCTACTTGAGGGTATTTTATTTTTACCCATTCTTTGTGGGTTTTGCTATAGTCGGTCATCTGAAAAACAGGCACTTCGCGTTCGTCGGTTTGCCAAAAAGCAATCTGCTTGCTATCGGGCGACCAAACCCAGGCTTGCGCCAAACCAAATTCTTCTTCGTAAGCCCAGCCATAACGCCCGTTATACAAGAAGTTTTTCTCGTTGCCATCATTGGTTAGTTGAGTTTCTTTTTTAGTGGCAAAGTCATACACAAACAAGTCTCCTTTGCGCTCATAGCCTACTTTTTTGCCATTGGGCGATAATTGGGCAGTTTGGGCATCTTTAGCTACCAACTTCAGGGTTTTGTCTTGGATAGAATAAAAGTAATAATCAGCAATTCCAGAACGACGCCATACTGGACGGAAATTGCTCTTAAACAATAAGTATTTAGAATCTTGAGAAAACTCAAACGAGCTATAACGAAATGGTTGATCGGTGCCTGGAAATTTCATTGTTTTGGCATCAAACACCAACGATTCTTTGTTGGTTTTGGGGCTAAATGCTTTGATCACCCCACGACTTTCTATATAAGAAAAAGTCTCCCCATTGTTGATCCAGTTTACACTACGAGGACCATTAGACCCGCTCAAACCAGCCCTAAGTGCCTGGCGCAGATTGTTGTATTTTTTTTGGCTCCTGCCAGGCAGTGCCAACAGGCACAACAGGGCTAACAGCATTGTATTCTTTGATATTTGGGCAATTGTTCTACTCATATCTTTAAAATCAATTGAATGGTTGTATTCTGATTTGTAAAAGTAAAAAAAGTATGTGGATTGTTCACAAAACTGGCTGTGTATAACTTTTTGGGTGTTGTGTAGTTTTATATTTAATTTTGCCACAGCTCCAGATACATGGAGTTGATTTTTTTTTCACAAAAAAGTGTGATTTAAAGTAATTCAAATGATCTTGACTGAAGACAATAAATTGAAAAAATTGGTAATTGTAGGCGATCGGGTGTTGATTCGCCCAAAAAGCCCTGCTGATAAAACCAAGAGCGGGCTTTATTTGCCCCCTGGAGTGCAGGAAAAGGAAAAAACACAAAGTGGGTATGTGATCAAAGTAGGTCCGGGCTACCCTATTCCGCTACCCACAAACCAACAAGATGAACCCTGGAAAGAAAACAATGAAAAAGCACAATATGTACCTTTACAGGTGAAAGAAGGCGACTTGGCTATTTTTCTGCTCAATGGGTCACACGAGGTACAATACGAAGGTGAGAAGTACTACATTGTACCCCAAAACTCTATACTGATGCTTGAGCGAGACGAAGAACTGTTTGATTAAACTTCTTGATACTTTATTTTTAAAACAGCCTTCTTGACACTTGTCAGGGAGGTTGTTTTAATTGCTTGTTTCCCTTTATCAATGTAGTCAATCCTTTTGTACCAATAAATGCATAACGATATATCGCCACAAATACGATATATCGCACAAAAAACCTCGCTAATACCCTCTTCTATCTTGAATCAACTACTTTTTTTAAAGAAATAACCACCTAATTATCAGCATTTTACAATTTATTTTCCACGAAATAATATTTTTGGTATTTGGTTTGAATAAACACTCATCAAAGATATTTAATAAGCTTTGTGGTTAGGAAAAAAAAACGAGATGGTGTTGCCATCTCGTTTTTTGCTTTAGAATACTTTGTTTTATTACAATAAGTACATTGATGATGAATAAATAGCTTAAATGTACCTAAGTTGTTGCTAACTATTACCTCCTCAATACCTTCATTTCTACCCTCACTACACCATCTCTTACCATTCCGATACGCTCGGCAGCCGCACGCGATAGGTCAATAGAACGGGTAGAAGTACGCGGCAGGCGGTCGTTGATCACAACCAATACTTTACGGTTATTTTTAAGGTTACGTACTTCAATCTTGGTGTTAAAAGGCAAAGTTTTGTGCGCGGCAGTCAAAGCATACTTATTGTATGTTTGCCCGCTGGCAGTTCTACGCCCGTGAAACTTATCATGGTAATAAGAGGCTTTACCGTTCAATACTGAAGCTACATTGCTATTACTGCTGCTACCGCTGCCAGTAGATGAGCTCCCCCCGCTGGTAGACGAACCACCTCCTCCAGTAGTGCTGCTTCCTCCGGTACGGGTACCCGACGAACCCCCAGAAGTACGAGTGGCAATTAATAAAGTATCACAGGCAGTTAATAATGATATGACAAATACACCTACTAATAATGTTTTAAATTGATTCATTTTTGTTATTATTTTTCAAAAAATTGAAATGATACGATAGTGAATAGCTGTAGTTGTGTTCGTCTGGAGACAACTAAAAGATGTAGTTTTTTTACAAACCCTGTTTTTTTGTATACCAAAAAAGCAAAAATAAGATGTTAAGCACAATAGTGCGAGCGTATTTGAGGGGGTAGATGTAAGGTTTTATGCGAACTTATGTCAGATACCAGCAAACCAACCAGGTTATTTGCCTTTTTTATTTCTTATGGTTGTTTTGGTTGTTGGCAATTAGCTTCTCCATTTCTATTACTGAATGTTTGTATTCGGTAATATCCATTGCATAATTTACAACTTTACAGGGGGCTCCGGTAGCATCCGGAATGGGATGGTAGCTTCCTTTAAACCACAACTTATTGCCTTCGTTGTCTACCCTTAGAAAATCGCCGGATTTATCTTCACCAGCCAATATTCCTTGCCAAAAATCTTTGTATTTCTTTGTCTTCTTTTCGGTATCGCTCACAAATATTTTATGGTGTTTGCCCAACACCTCCCCTTTTTCGTAATGCATCAGTTCCAAAAAGCGATCATTGACATTGATGACCATTCCGTTTAAGTCATACTCCACCATGAGGTTGGTTTGGTTAAAAGCCTTGAGCATGCCTTGAAAGTCAAGCGTTACGTGTTTGAGTTCACTAATATCATTTACCAATACCAAAATTTTGTAGATAGTGCCATAAGAGTTTTTTGCTGGCGTATAGGTAACGTTTGCCCATACCTCTTTGTGGTCTTTGGTAATGAGCCTTATTTCTCCCTCTTGTGCCAATCCGTTCGCAAGTTTATCCCAAAGGGCTAGATATTCGTCAGTTTTGGCAAATTTGGGCTCTACCAACATTCTAAAGTTTTTACCAATCAATTCATCTACTTTAAAGTTTACCAAGTCGGCAAAAATGGCATTGGCTTTCATAAAAGTAGCGCTTAGGTCGAGTTCAGCCGTGGCAAGGGTATGGTCTATAGCTTCCAGGGCAGCTTCCATCTCCATGCTGTTGCGTTTCATATCTTCTTGTACTGCTGTGATTTCCTCCATATTCTGGCGAATTTCTTCTTCCTGAGTTCGCAACTCTTCGGCTTGCTGTAAAGCCTCAGCTTCCAGTTGTTTGGCTTCGGTTACATCCTGGGCAAAATGTACAATCTTATACGCCTTGCCTTTGAGGTCAAATATGGGGTTATAACTCCCTCTAAACCAACGAATGCTACCATCTTTGCACACCTTCTCAAACACCCCGGTTTTAAACCGTCCGTGCACCATTTCCATCCAAAACGCCGTAAAGTCTGCACTGTGCTTTTCTTCTTCTTTTACAAATAATTTATGGTCTTTGCCCAACGCCTCTTCTTCGGTATAGCCTAAGGCTTCCAAATATATATCATTAATGCTCAATATTTTACCCTCTATATCCAGCTCCATTACTCCATTCGACTTGCGAATAGCCTTTAATTGTCCTTCTACATCCAAACTCTCCTGTTTTTGGGAGGTAATGTCGCGTGCCAGCATAATCACTTTGTAAGGTTTGCGTTTTGCTGTAAAGGCCAAAGTAAAGGTAGCTTGCCACCATATTTCTTTGCCCGACTTAGAAATACGTCTAAACTCGCCCGAACGCTCCCCGTCGCGCTTCAGGCTTTTCCAAAATCCCTGATACTCATCGCCTTCAGCTTCTTCAGGGTCTACCAGTATTTGGTCGTGCTGTCCGTCAAGCTCCTCCAGAGTATATCCCATAGTGTTGAGGTATTGATGATTGGCTTTTTTGAAAAACCCTCTTAAGTCATACTCTACTGTTGCCAGCGTGCGGTCAATTGCATTGAGATGTGCAGCCATATCCGCCTCTTTCTGACGCATTTCTTCTTGCACCTCATTTAGTTTTTCTACATTTTCGGTCAGCTCTTTCTCCTTTACCTGAATGGATTCTAATTGTTCGGCAGTTTTTGCCTGAAGCTCACGATGGTACGTAATGTCTTGAGTAAACTCTACGATTTTGTAAGGTTGCCCGCTCAGGTCTAGTATAGGGTTAAAGCTTCCTCTTGTCCAGATAATTTTACCCGATTTAGTCTTGCGTCGTACTGCATCTGCCTGGTAGTTTCCCCGGCGTAAGTCTGCCCAAAAAGCGTGTAGATCAGGGCTGTTGTGGTCTTCTTCAGGAATAAAAACGGTGTGTGGCTTTTCGTGTACTTCGCCCAAGTCATACTCTACCAGTTTTAAAAAGTCTTCATTGGCATACATTATCCTCCCCTGCATATCATACTCTACCACCATGTTCGACTTATAAATAGCTGCCAGTTGCCCCTCAAAGTCAAGCGCCATTTTCTTTTGCGCGGTAATATTGGTGGCCAGGGCTATAATTTTATAAATGCCCCCTGCAGCATCTTTTACTGGTGTGTAAGTAGCGTTAAACCAAATTTCTTTGCCAGTGCTGGTCACATATTTATACTCTCCTGACTGGCTTTCACCTTTTTTAAGCGCCGCCCAAAACTCTTTGTATTCGGTAGTTTGACTGTAGTCTGGGTCTACCAGTATTTTATGGGGTTGCCTTGCCAAGCCATCGTGGGTATACTCCATAGAGTCCAGAAAAATGTTATTAGCAGTATTTACATACCCTTCGCTGTCAAACTCTATAGTAGAAAGCGTGCTATTGATGGCATCGAGTTGGCCGGTAAGCTCAATCTCTTTGCTCTCCATTTGCTCTTTGGTAGCGTGGAGTTCTTCCATACTCTGGCGAATTTCTTCTTCGGAGGTGCGTAATTGCTGTACCAATTTTTTGGTATGTTCGTTTACTTTTACGCTGGCTATAGTAGAAGCAATGCTTTCAGCTAGTTTTTCTATCAATCCTATCTGATACTTTTCATAAGTCTCAAAAGAAGCTATTTCTATTACCCCATGAATCTGGTCGTTCACCTTCATTGGCACCACCAACACACTACGGGGGTTGGCTTCGCCCAGGCCTGAGGTAATCTGCACGTATTCGTCAGGTACATCGGTCATATAAATGGTGCGTTTTTCACGCACAGCCTCTCCCGTTACTCCTTCTCCTATTTCAATCCTTTTGGTATGGTATTTTTTGGTTTGAAAAGCGTAGGCAGACAAAAGCTCCAGATATACATCGTCTTTGTTTTCATCATTGAGCACAAACAGTCCTCCTTGATTGGCACCCACATAGTCAACCAGACTTGATATGATATTATAGGCAAGTTCTGCTACATTGTCGTTGTTAGAACGTAAAATCTCCCCAAACTTTGCCAGCCCTTCGGTAGTCCAGTTACGTTTTTTGTCTTCTATAGCTACTTGGCGTAAGTTGTTGCGCATGCCCAGCAAGGCGTTGCCTAGTTCGTCGTTTTCGCTTAGGGGCTTAAAATCTACCTCAAGGTTACCCTTGCCTATCTCAGAAGCAAAGTGGGAGGTTTTCTTCAAGCCTTCGATCAAGTCGTTGATAGTTGCCTGTATTTTAATATCATCATATTGGTCGTCCAACTTGGTGTCAGGCAATACCCCTTGCGACAAATCTCCAATTACTTCTTTTACTTTAACCACTGGCTTTTTAAGGGTTTTATTATAGAAAAACAGTACCCCTACAAAAAACAGAATGACCAACAATACAATGAATATAATTTCTACCTCAATGAGGTTGAGCCCCTGGCGTGCTTTGCTTTTGGGTAGTTCTACCATGAGGTGCCAGTCAAGCGCTTTAATATTGAGATAGTCGCTGGCGGTGGTTACTTCTCTTTTGTCGTCATCAAACTCTATAGCTCCCTTGGTGTCCAGGGTAGCTCTGGCAGCATTAGACACTAAACGCTTTTCTAATAAAAGGCTATATTCTTCGGGCAACGAGGTAGCTCTAAGTTTGTAGTCTTGCCCTATGATAAATATGCGAGGTTGAATGGCAGTGGTGTTATGCACCATTTTTTCTTCAAGAATGGCATTAATGGGTTTGGCCGATACCCTAATGATAATGACGCCTAAACGTACCCCATTGTCATCAAAAACTGGCGAAGATGCAAAGCCCATCGGTAACTTGTTGCCCACCAGTTTATAATTGCTAAAATCGGTCAATGAAGTGGTATTTTTTCCATCGTTAAAAGCCTTGTTGATCATTTGGTTACGGTAAGCTCCTTTGGCTATATTGGTACCAAAATCTTCTTGCTGCCTTACCGAAAAAACTACATCTCCCCGATTATTGACCAAATAAATATCTTCATAACTACGTGCCCCCAACAATGCTTCGAGCTTAAGGCGATAAAGTGAATCTACCTTGCGGTACCCTTGGCTGTTGACACCTCCTTGAGAAAATGCCTGACTAAATTTGCGAAGACTGAAAGTGACAATATCAAGGTTGGAGTATACCCTGGCATCTTTGTGCAGTTGTTGATAAAATTGCTCTATTTGTTGCTTTTTTGCGTTACGAATAGCCTGTAAAACGACAAGGCTGTTTTTCTTTTGGCTGGTTTCCAGATAGGCAATAAAAAAGTAGGTAATCCCAGACAAAAGAAGGACACCTATGGTAGTGGAAATAATTCTAAGTCTTTGAGCAGCAGTAAGTTTTGGTATTAGCTTCATATAAATGCTCAGGAGTTATAATTTTAAAAAAATTTGACAGCAACCGAATTTATTCAAGCGTAATTTATGCCAAACCTTGGTTGAATAGCACATTTGTTTCTAAATATAATATAAATGTTGGGTTCTACAGAATTTATAGGTAGATTTTCAGCTACTTTTGGTAAAATATAGCAGATTACAATTCGGTGTTATTCTACTTAAAACCTGAGTAAATCCTCATTTTCATCAAATTATTCGTATTTTCAGCCCTTATAAAATAATTACCCAAAAAGCATTGAGTTCAACTCACTGATCATCAATGCTTTAAGTTATCAAGGTTAGTCACTCATAGATATTAGCATATATTCAATGGAAAACACTGTAGCAAACCAACAGGACGAAACATTAACAGCAAAATTTAACGAACTTGCCCGTAAGAATGCCGAAGCATTGTTAGGTGGTGGAGAGAAACGCATAGAGTCGCAGCACAAAAAAGGTAAATTGACCGCTCGTGAGCGTGTTGAGCTTTTTTTAGATGAAGGTTCTTTCGAAGAAATCGGGAAATTTGTCATGCACCGCTGTAAAGACTTTGGCTTGGGCGATGAGTATTACCTGGGCGACGGAGTAGTAACTGGATATGGCACCGTTCATGGGCGTTTGGTGTATGTGTTTTCACAAGACTTCACTGTATTTGGCGGCTCTTTATCAGAAACTTACGCTGAGAAAATATGCAAAATTATGGACTTGGCGATGGAAAATGGAGCACCTGTAATAGGACTCAACGACTCAGGTGGAGCACGTATTCAGGAGGGGGTTATTTCGCTTGCCGGATATGCTGATATTTTTTACCGTAACACACTTGCCTCAGGGGTAGTTCCTCAGATTTCGGCAGTAATGGGACCTTGTGCAGGTGGAGCCGTATACTCGCCAGCCATTACCGATTTTATTATGATGGTAGAAAATACCTCTTATATGTTTGTAACTGGTCCTAAAGTAGTAAAAACGGTTACCAATGAAGAGGTAACCTCTGAAGAATTGGGCGGTGCCAGCACCCATAGTACCAAAAGTGGGGTCACGCATTTCTCTTGCGCCAATGAAGTAGCTTGTATCAACAACCTTAAACAGTTGTTGAGTTACATTCCTCAAAACTGCGAAGAAACTCCTCCATTGTTACCTTACGAAAGCAATGGAGATGAATTACGTAGTAAACTGAATGAGGTGATTCCTGCCAACCCTAACCAACCTTATGACATGCGTGAGGTAATAGAAGAGTTGGTAGACTCGGACAGTTTTTTGGAAGTGCATAAAGATTTTGCTGAAAATATTGTGGTAGGTTTTGCCCGTTTGGGTGGACGCAGCATTGGTATTGTGGGCAACCAACCCGCAGTGCTTGCCGGGGTACTGGACATCAACGCCAGCACTAAAGCAGGTCGTTTTGTGCGGTTCTGCGATTCATTTAATATTCCTTTGCTGGTATTGGAAGATGTACCAGGTTTCTTGCCAGGTACCGACCAGGAATGGAACGGTATCATTACCAACGGTGCCAAGCTATTGTATGCTTTCTGTGAGGCTACTGTACCACGTATTACAGTGATCACCCGCAAGGCGTATGGTGGAGCTTATGATGTAATGAACTCTAAGCACATTGGGGCAGACATGAACTATGCCTGGCCTACTGCCGAAATTGCAGTAATGGGCGCTAAAGGTGCCGCTGAGATTATTTTTAAACGTGAAATAGCTGAAGCTGCTGACCCGGAAGCCAAACTACAGGAAAAAGTAGATGAGTATACCCGCAAATTTGCTACTCCTTACCGTGCGGCCCACCGTGGGTATGTCGATGAAGTAATTATGCCAGAGCAAACCCGCGCAAAGTTAATCAAGGCTTTCAAAATGCTTGAAAATAAAGTGGCTACTTTGCCTAAGAAAAAACACGGCAATATTCCGTTGTAAAACGTAAAAAGCTTACGCACACCATCAGTGGCTGTATAGAGTGAGACAAAATCATTGCTATACAGCCATTTTTCACATTATCTGGTGGTACAAAATATATACTCTAACTAACTCATCATCTACTGAAGGTGAATAGACTATACATTTGTTAGTTGCCTGTGAATCGAATCTGTTTTTAAATTCCGATTCATTGGTCAGGACTTGAAGCTTGTCGCTTAAAGCTTACCCCCTGTTGAAGCTTTCAACCCAACTATTAGTTATCTTTAGCCCCATCGTTTACCCAACAACGAATCTGATCTATCTCAGACTGAGATAGGGTACTGCCCCTTGGCATCGAGCCACTTACTACTTCTCTTTTAATGCTACCAGCGTTGCTCAAAATACTGGCTTTGGTTGTCAGGTTAGGGCTTCTGCCTCCAGATACATGGCACTGTGATATAGCACAATTGGTTCGTATAATAGGCTCAACATCTGTGGCAAAGCTCACATCAGAGTTCGTTCCTACGCCGGCATTTACAGTGTTGGTGCAGTCTACCGAATCTTTTACTATTACGGTATAAGTACCATCTGCCAGCCCGGCAAATACTGTGTCTGTCTGAAAGTTTTGCCCATTGATACTATAAGTCAAAGAGCCTTGCCCTCCTGAACCTTCCACCACTAATTTTCCCAGGCTCTGCCCACATTCGGTGTTTTGGGTAGACTTCACTATTATTGAGGGGCTATTGGGGCAACTTGGCCCTTGCGGTATAGCAATATCGGGTTGGCTAGGCACCACATCATCTTCTTGGTTTTGATTACTACAAGCATATAACCCTGACAATAACAAGCAAATAATTAATAAAAGGCGCTTACTCTCCATAGTTTCTTTTGTTTAATTTAATCGGTTATTTATAAACTACTTACAAGCACACGCTAAGAATTGGTTGCTTCTGGGAAGAGATTTTTATTGTATTTTTTTTGGGAAATGTCTTTTATAAAAATTTCTAAAAAAAATAGAAATAGCAAAAAAAACACCTTGTTTACCTGTAGTCAACAGTCACTTTACACCAAATAAAAAATTGAAATACCACACCTAAACCCTTCATAACCCTTTATTCATTCATTTTTACAGTATTTTAAGGATGCTACGATAGTATTTATAAAAGGTTACAAAAAAGTTACAAAAACTTGCTTTTTTTAAGAAAAAATGAGTACTTTGTAATATAATAAAGATTAGTAAGGGATATTGAAAAATTGAAGAAATTATGGACACATTCAATAAATACTCATATTCAGATAAAAGACCAAAAATTACCAGAGGTTTTCATCGTCCATTTTTTATGATGGATATTGAAAAAAAGAAAGTAATTAAAAGAAAATAATGATCAATTAATTTAACAAGTAAACACAAAAAGAGATGGCGAATATTCACCCATCTCTTTTTTTTTGCCAAGCCTTTTTCTGCACGACCATTCCTATCTCTTTTTTACTTGACAGCACAAAATATCCACCTCTGCCCATATTTAACCCTCGCTCACCGTAACCTTGAAACGCTAAAATCAGTAATAATTTTAAGGAAAATAAAAAGGTCTTACAATATATTAACTCCCATGAAAAATATTCTCACAGTCCTTGTCCTGACCGTAAAACAGGAGGGCAATCAATGCACGCCTTCCACCTTACAACAACACCACCATTACACAAAAAACCTAACAATAACCCTAAGCAAATGATGCAATTTTCAAAAAAAACACAAACCACAAAAACCTTGATAATTGATGCCAACTTTTTAACCCGAAAGGGGTTCAAAGCATTGTTTGAAGCAATGCCAGACTACGAAGTTACCAGAGAAGCAGAAGAGCTTTTACAGGTTCATTATTTACTAAAAACAAAACAACCGTATTTAATTGTTGTTCACCTAAACACTCCTAACTCAATAGATATTATCAGAACCATCAAACAAAACAATGCACAACACCAAATCATTGTTTTTGCCAATGAAGTAGAAGATCACGAGTTTAATCAACTGTTGGCAATGAATATTGATGGATTATTGATGAAGGATGGTAAAGAAAATGAATTGGTAGAATGCCTCAGAAAGCTACAACAGGGCAAAACTTTTTTAAGTAGGACATGCCAAAAAAATAGTACAGCAACACACAACAAACCTACCAATGAACTGCACTCGCTCAATAGGCTGGAAGTAAAAATATTGCAAATGATTGCTGAGAAAAAAACTACCAACGAGATAGCTTCAGTATTGTTTAAAAGCCCTAAAACGATTGAGAACAGGCGGTATCAGATGTGCCGAAAACTGAACTTAAATGGGCACAATAGTTTGTTGATATATGCCCTGGAGCATAAACAAACGTTGGTAGCTATGTATTAAGTAAAACAACAACATTCACCGACTCCATAGAGCTCCGTCTCTTGGGTCATTTTATTTTTCTCTTTTACTAATTTTTAAACTGTTTGCAACAATCAAAATGAATGTAGGTGTTGCAAACAGTTTTCCAATCACTACTTGTTGATCAATACCCCGATTAGAATAAACCAAACCTTAGCGAGTGTATAAATTCTCTGGATCAAGTTTGGAGCCTCAAGCATTTTCGACTAATTCAACACATGCAATCCTTGTTTGGTGTCATAGCTTTTTGTTCAAATGTTTCCGCTCAAAGTCTAACAACCAACGTTTGCGTTCAAGCCCTCCTCCATATCCAGTCAGTTGTCCGTTTTTACCAATTACCCGATGGCAAGGCACTATAATAGACACCCGATTGGCACCATTGGCAGTACCTACTGCTCTTACTGCCTGTACATTATCTATCCGTTTGGCTTGCTGTTGATAAGTGGCAGTTTTGCCATAAGGTACGTTTTGCAATGCACCCCATACCAATTGCTGAAAGTCGGTGCCTGGCGTATCTAAAGGCACCTCAAAAACCTGGAGCTTGCCCTCAAAGTAAGCAGCTACTTCAGTTTTTGCCTGTTCAATGTATTGGTTTTCGCCTACCATAATTTGTGCTTGCAACAAGCGTTGCAAATCTTTCAACTCGGTTTCCAACATTTTACGATCTACAAACTCCAGCAGGCATATTCCCTGGTCGGTGGCCGCCACAAACATGGGACCCAGTGGGGTAGTCAGTCGGTTGATTAAAATGACCGATTTATTTACACTTTTTTGGGGCGATTTGCCCAAAATTTTCTTGTAAGTATAACCAAACCCACTCAACGACTCATACCCGGCATCAAAGGCAGCAGCAGTAGCGGCTTTGCCACCCTTAAGTTCTTGATAGGCAGTGTTTACTCTATACATGCGCTGATACGCCTGAAAGGTCATTCCATAATTTTTATTAAACCATCGCCGCACCACTTCAGGGCTTATGCCTTGTTCACGCAGCAAAGCATCTGACACTTTTTGCTTGGGATTTTCTTTTACCAAGGCAATGGCAGTAGTTATACTGCGAACGGCATGGTTAACCGAAAATTGGAGAATTAAAAAAGGTAAGCTATTTTTAAAGTGACAAAACAATA
>NZ_CANLRP010000138.1 GCF_947493425.1 uncultured Microscilla sp.
AATAAAAATAACGAAGTATCAAGGCGAAAAATCACCCCTCAGAGTGTAAATTTATTTTTGAACAATTCCTAAGCATTAAGCGACAAGTATTTGTTACTATTCAACAAATACTTGTCGCTTGTTACTTGAGACTTTCCTCTAACTCTGGCTTACACCTGCACTCTCAAACGATGCCATCTGATTGACAAATTGTATGGCAGACTGCAGCAGGGGATAAGCCACTGCACACCCGGTACCTTCGCCCAGGCGCATTTGTAGGTTGAGCAAGGGCGTAGCTTTCATAAACTCAAGCATTTTGGCGTGTCCCTGTTCGTCCGACTGATGACAAAACACACAATACTCTAGTACTTGAGGGTACAATGCCTGTGCTACCAATAATGCCGATGAAGCAATGAAACCATCTACCATCACCACCATTTTGTGTTCGGCAGCCTGCAAAAATGCTCCCACCATCTGAGCAATTTCAAAGCCCCCAAAGGTACTCAAGACCCACAACAAATGAGCTGCTCCTGCTTCGTAGGTAGTATCTATATCTTCGAGATGGTCGGCGTGGTGCTCAAGTGCTTCCTGCAAAACATGAAGTTTTTTCTGTATTCCTTCGTTGTCAAGCCCGGTACCTTTGCCCACGCATATTTCCAGATCAATTTTGGTAATGATGTGCATCAATGCTGCAGCTGGAGTAGTATTACCAATGCCCATTTCGCCAAAGCCTATTACATTGCAACCAGTTTGGTGTACTTTAGTAACTACCTTTGCCCCTTGGTCGATCGCTTGTACACACTGTTCGAGGGTCATGGCAGGGCTTGCCAAAAAACTTTCGGTACCTTCGGCTATCTTTTGGTCAAGCAATTGGGGATGTGCGTCAAACTGTCCTTTTACTCCAGCATCTATTACTTTGAGTGCTATGCCGTGTTGCTGACAAAACACGTTGATAGCAGCCCCGCCCGACAAAAAGTTGAGTACCATCTGGTAGGTCACTTCTTGTGGATATTTGCTTACCCCTTCATTGGCTATGCCATGGTCAGCGGCAAACACCAGCACATGCGGTTTTTGCAGTTGAGGTTCAAGGGTTTCTTGAATGGCAGCTATTTGGCAGGCAGTATTTTCTAATTGCCCCAAGGCGCCTACTGGTTTGGTTTTAAAGTCTATTTTATGTTGTATTTCTTTCAACACCTCAGTATTTACTGAGCAAATGTTAAACTCCTTCATGTAGTTTTATACTCTAGTTTCGCAAACAAATATAGTAGATTCGCATCAATTTGGGTGGGTTGAATATATACGTTGTTTTATTTTATGTTGCCTACCCTAACCATTGTTGGTTTCAATGGCTCTAAAACCATAAGCACAATGTGTACAGTTGGGCTGGTGACAGCACTGCCCCTGTT
Source organism: uncultured Microscilla sp. (assembly GCF_947493425.1). Lineage (GTDB taxonomy): Bacteria > Bacteroidota > Bacteroidia > Cytophagales > Microscillaceae > Microscilla. Next base: position 1,386 of record NZ_CANLRP010000138.1, read on the forward strand.
GCAAATGATACAGTTCGGTATACACTACCTGGTTGTCTTTTTTATAATAATGTAGTCCTTCTACCAATACTTCGCCCTGCTGGGGTAGAGGATGGCTTTGGGCAAAAGTGAGCATTTTGTCAATTTCGGCAAGGCAGTTTTTACAAAGGCAGTCATAGTAAGCGTTGGCGAGAAACTCATTGGTTCGAGCTTGTACTTTTACTTCATAGCATTGGCAATTGACTACATCACCTACTTTGCATTCAAACCCTGCTCCACACCTAGGGCATTGTTTCTGTTCGTGTTTTAGTTGCATAGGCATTTTTGCCAACAAGTTACACTTTAATTAGTAGCCAATAGTGAGTATAAGAAAATTTTTTTAGCGTATTTTTAGAACAGTTGTTCCAGGGAGTTTTTTAAGCATCCCCTTAGTAATGAAGGGAGAGAGACAAAAAATTAAGGCTTACTTTCTGGCAAACTTGTGGGTGTTTTGAAGTACAAAAAAAACGGGTAATATACATCATTGCTTGAGATTGAGGTAGTTTGTATCTTTAGCCTAAGAGCTTGTTTAAAATTCATTAATCAGGTCTTTTACGAGATTTTCCTGATTATATATTGTCAAATTTATCAGCAATAGCGCTGCTATTACTTCAAAATTTGACGCATCTAATCCGAAAACTCATCATAAAATCTCCTATGACCGAAAATTTAAACAAGCTCTAATTATTTGCCCCAGCTTGTGAGGGCGTTTTGTTGTACACAACAAATGATTGCTACTTTGCGTAAGAGGTGGGGGTACTTGCAAAATATAATCAAAACATGGGGCTACAAGACTTAGAAACATATCAAAAAATTATACAATTGTTTGACAGTGACGATGAAACAAATGTAGCCCTTGCCTGTGAGTTGATCAAAGGCTGTGGAATGCCGCCTGTCATTGTTCAAAAACTAAAAAGCAACCTTGAGGGTGGTTTGTACTTTTTTGCGAATTATGGTTTGGTACAACATTTTGCCCAAAGCAAGGCTTTAGACTTGAGCAGGTTAGGATTGGCTGTTTTGCCACCAGCTTTCGCTACGCTCAGCCAACTAGAGCATCTCAATCTGGCGTTTAACCAATTGGTAGAGCTACCAGAAACACTCGAACAATTAAACCAACTCAAGGTATTATTGTTACACTATAACAAGTTGGCCACTTTACCAATATCTTTAGGGGCTTTTCGGCAACTCGAAGAACTCACGCTTTGCTTTAATCGTTTGACCAATTTGCCAGCAAGTATTGCTCAACTCAACAGCTTGAGGGTGTTGCACTTGCATCACAACCAACTTAGTCAATTACCACTTGAGTTGAATAGTTTACCTCGGTTAGAAAAAATTACTTTATGGGGCAATGCTTTTAGTTTAGAAAACCAAGCCTTGTTGTCTGAAGTATTTGACCGGGTAGCATTGGTGTTTTAAGAGGACAATGCCCTAAATATTGGGCATACTACAACCCTCACTACTATATTCAAGTTTATAACAGAGAACAAGCATATACTTATTAGTAAACTTTAAACACTTTATTTTGAACTTTCTAGCACATACATTTTTATCGGGTAAGTCAGAAGAGATACTTATAGGAAACTTTATTGCAGATTTTTTAAAAGGAAATCAATTTGAGGATTACTCAGCTACTATTGTAGATGGTATTTTTTTGCATCGGAAGATAGACTCTTTTACCGACCAACACGAGGTCGTCAGGCAAAGTATTCAGCGGTTGCGTCAAGATTATGGCAAGTATTCGGGGGTGATTGTAGACATTTATTATGACCATTACCTGGCTATGAACTGGCACAAATACGCCAAGCGAAGCTTGCACGAGCACGCCCAGTATGTATACCGGGTACTGGAGAAAAATATTGATATTTTGCCCCCAAAAGTACAAGAAGTATTGCCCTATATGGTCAAGCAAAACTGGTTGGCAGGGTATGCAAACCTCGAAAATATAGGCAGGGCACTCACCAGGGTAAGCGAACGCATCAGCAAGCGTACACAGTATGACTCAAAAATTGAGTTGGCAATCAAAAACCTGGAAACGGGCTATCGTGAGTTTGAAAACGATTTTAATGTTTTCTTTCCTGATATGATTGTTTATATCAATGCATTTTTATCAAAAATTCATACCGAAGTCTAGGTCTACCTAAAACTGTTTTGAGGAACCCATCCACAGATATAAGGACTGACCTTTGGTGGAGTTATTTGATTGTTTTTTTGATCGTATCCTTCGTCCATTCCGTGCCTTAAACTTGTCTTTATCAGCTTGCTGTCAGGCAAAAATGCTACAAATGCCCATCCATTTTGTGTAGCCAGCACATAACCCTTAGCCCCTTTAGCGTATTTTGCTACCACATTGCCCCAAAGTGTTTTGGTGGCTTTATATTGGTGGTATTCCCCTTCTTTTATCTTTTTAGCAGGAGTGTCGTCTACTTGTGGGCTGTGCCTTGCCTGGCTCGCTTTAATGAGGGTAACTAGAGAGGGTTTACGGGCAATTTTTTTAGGCAACTTGCTTTGCGAAGCATAGTATAGTTTAGGGCTTGCTACATACGATTGTGAGGTGTGGTTGTATACAAATGTTTGGATAATTTCGGCTTCTTGTTCATCTATAATAAATACAGCCTGTTGTAAAAAAGTATGTGTATGTTTGTGTCTGATAAGCACAAATTGACCAGCGTTATCGTATGCATACTCAAATTTACCTTTGTTATTAAAGTAAAAATAGTAACCAGGGGTAGGACCAAAATAAGTGTTAAAAATAAGTACCAGGTCTACAGTTTTATCCTGATCAAAGTCGAGCACCCAATACAGGCGCTCTGCCATGTGCTCATCTTTATTTGGTTTGCCAAAAGTAGCTGGTTTATAGTATGTTGGAGACTTTAGATGTTTGTTGGTGAGTATACCTCTTACAATTTTTAATTGCTCGTTTTCAGATAATTTTGCCTCATACTTCCTCAATTTTTCTTTCATTTGTTGCGACCCTTTCTCGGAATAAGGGGTGTGTTTGAGGTGAAAGAAAGGCGTTTTTTGGGCAAAGACAGTAGAAATAATAAGACAAAAAGTGAGGGTAAGTAGGGGAGAGGTTGTTTTCATAATGATAAAAAAACAGGGTGATCAAATGAGGCTTTAGAGTAAACCATTGATCACCCTTGGTGAGTGTCAGCCAGAGGCCAAATATTTAGAACGGCAAGTCGTCTTGCTCGGTATCGTCAGATTTGAGGTTGAAAGTTTCTTCAAAGGGAGGAGGTTCAGGCATAGGTGTATTTGGGTTGTTACCAGCAGCAGGAGTACTTGCTTGATTAAGCGCATCAATTCTCCATGCCTTTACATCAGTATACCATTTACCATTATATTCCCGTGATTCTATATTGATAGAAGCTTTGATTTCATCGCCAAGATTAAACTGCTGCAGGCGGTCAATTTTGTCGCCCCACATAGTAATACAAACCGATTTAGGATACTGATCCATAGTTTCGATAACGAAACTTTGTTTTTTCCACTCTCCGTTGCGTCCTTGCCCGCTTTCTAAAGGCAATACCTGACGAAGTACTCCATTAATTTCTAGCATTGATTGTTTATATATATAAGCTTACTGTATAAATAAATACTTACAAAAGCACTCACCAGATGCCTTTTTATAGGCAACCTGTATTTGTTTTATAAGCATTTGTAACTAAACGCTAAGATAATTATTTTTTTTGTTTTTTGCAGCTACAAAGCAGTGAAGCTTTTATTTTGTTAAGGGGGATGGTGGAATTTGAGTAAGTGTTTGACTTTGTTGCTAACTTTTTTTGGTATAATTGAGTACTTATGCATAAAGTATCAATTGATTCGGCAAGTTTTTATCAATCTAACTAATTTAAAAAACTATGAGTAGTGTTTGGAGGCTTCGGAATAATATAAGCTGGTTTTTTGCATTGTATGTTGTTTTGGTTTGTCAAACCGCTATTGCACAGACCGAAGTAGACCCTATGAGCCATTTACAGTTTTTGGCGGGCAATAAGTGGGTAATCAAAGATAAAATGCAGCAATCGAGCAAAACAACCAACACAGGCGAAGTAGTATTTACCCTGGCGCTCGATAAAAGGATCATCAATTTTACCAAATATTATTATTTGGGTACCAACGACTTACGCCCTGGTACTAAAGGTACTTTAGCCCTGAATCCTTTTTTGGGTAAAGTAAAGCAGTTTACCTTTAGCGACGATGGGCAAACTACCGAAGGGGTGCTCTCTGAAGTTACCAAAAAAGGCTTTACCATTGAGTATGATAAGTTTTTGCCCGATGGACAAAAGGTAAAAGGGAAGGAAGTTTTTAAGAAAACAAGCAAAGATGTAATAGAAGTGGGGCGTTTTAGCTGGAACGGTAACCAGTGGCAAGCGGTGAGTACGTTTGTGTGGACGCGAAACAGCAAAAAAGTAGCGTACAATCCAGTAAACAAAACCACCAACACTAAAAAATACACCTTCAAAACCAGGGAATGGGCAGTCCCATTGAAATTTGCCGTCAATAAAAGATCTGAAGGGTTGGTTTTTAAACCTTATAGTTCAGATGTAAACGTGTATCGCCACTCTTATGCTTATACACTGGTAGGTAGCTTTAAAGTAAATAAAATGATTGTGTCGAAACTTCAGCTTAAACTGGAGTTATTTGACAAAGCAGATAAATTACTTTTTACCAAAAATTATAAAGCCATCAACTTCTTATCTCCCTCTTATCGCAGCGGTGACGATGTACCCATTAAAATTCTCAAATATGTAAGAAACCAACCTTTAGCAGCCATAGCCAAGGCAAAGCTAAGTGTACAAACCATAAGCAAAGTAGCAGCTCCAGCAAAATTTGAACCTTCAGAAAAGCTTGATTTTACCTGGGGCACCAGCCAACCCGCCAATGCTGCGATTGAAATAAGAGGCAGGCAAAACAGCGTATCGAAATCTTACAGAAAAGGTTTTCGGTCTTATAAATTTTTGATTGAAGTAAAAAACACTGGTAAATTGTTGTTCAAGGGTTTGATCTTGAGGTTTGAGTGGCTCAATGAACAAAATCAGGTGATATTTACTAAAAAATGCTATGTTGCCACCATTCTTAGTCCCCACATATTACCGGGTACTATGCGCCTTTATAGTAGCAGTGTGTTATTGTCTGATGCTAAGGTAAAAAATCCCGGACGCTATCGCATAGTTGTAGACTCAGTTACACTTTAACCCATTATACTATGGATGATTCTGATAAAATGATTGAGGCATACATCAGCAAGTTGTTTGAGGTGCAGCAAGCACGTGAAAACCAACCACTGACTGAGCAAGAGCTAAAAGAAGTGGCTTTGGGGGCTGGAATGACTGAAGCAGACTGGCAGGCAGCCCAAGAGGTGGCCGATGCTCATAATGCCAGGGCAGAAGGTTTTTTGACCTATCAAAACTGGACAGAAGCCATCAAAGAGTATGAGCAAACCTTGCGCATTCGCCCTCATCATCCGCAACCACTTGCAGGCATTGCCTATGCTTTCAAGCAACGCTGGCAGACTGGACAACAACCACAAGACCGCGAAAATGCGTTGGCTCACGCCCGAAAATGCTTACAAGTATCACCCGAAAACGCCCAATCGCTTATGATTGTGAGCCAGCTTGCCAATGAGCAATCATTGCCTCCTCGAAAAAGATGGTTAAAAACCCAGAAATTAATATTAATTTTCGGCCTGATGGCTTTTGGGGTAGGTGCCTGGATACTTTTTCAAAACGAAGAAATGACTCCCGCAAGGCAAGTGCCCAAGCCGATGACAACGTCTAAAAGTGGTGACCAGGCTTCTATAAAACCGATGCCTGATGGGTTGGTGGTAGTGCCATCCGCCAAGGCTAACTTACAAGTAGCAGAGGTAAAAAGTACCTTTAAAACCTTGTTTGGCAATCGCACCTCGCATCATGCCATGTGTAGCTTTAAAAATACCGGGCAAGATGCCATTACTGAGCTAAAGATAGCGGTGACTTGGTACCACAAAAATGGGAGCGCCATTGTGCAAAACAACTTTTATGTGCTTAAGCCAGGCGACTTGCCTTTGTCAGCAGGGGCTACTAAAGAATACCTCATCAAACAAAGTTTTCCGCAAGGAACCAGCCAGGAGGCATACCAATACTATAAAATAAAGGTTGCGCGGATAACACCCCATTGAATCAAAAAAACATAACTTATGAGTCATCAAGTAAATTGTCCTGACTGCAACTCAGGTAAAATATCGTTGCATGGGTTTGGCTACGAATCAAGGAATATCAACCCGCTTCAGTGTATGGATTGTGGCTTGGTATTTAGTGCAAAACAAGCCATTGTTACCCCACAGGCAGACGGCAACTTGCGTCGCCTCATTTATATGATGGGGCAGTTTAGCAAAGCCAAAGCCTATTATTTGCTGGGGCAACTTACCGGGCAAGGAAAAAAGGAAGGAAAAGAGTTGCTGGAAAATACCACCTTTGATGACATTAGAACAAAAGGAGAGCATTGACAGAAAAATTACATACTTTCTTTGTGGTAAGAGTATGCTATGCCTTGCCTACCATTAGTTGGGGGTTGTAACGTCGTTCAAATTCGCGGTGTGGCAGGACTATTAAGCCAATGCAGTCGACAACTGCTATGCTCAAAACAATGGGCAAACCAATGATGGTACAACTGGCGAGCAAGTAACTAACGCCCATACTTTTTTGACCTAAATAAAAACGGTGAATACCCAGTGTGCCTAAAGTGAGCGCAAGCCCTACGGCAATTATTTTTTGTTTTTTTTGCCCTATCATAGTTCTTAGTTCGAGTAGTGAAAACGGGTATTACAAGTATACAAATTTCGTTGCAAAATTGCTTGTCGCAAGCGATCAATGATTGACCATAAGTAATGAATGGATTTAAAACCCTCTGGTGGTACCACCAAAAAATGTCAAAAACCAGGCAATTGTCTATTAATCGGGTACTTCGAGCAGTTCTTTATACCTGGTTTCATTCCAGGAATATAAAGTATCTTCCAGTGCTTGTTTCCAGTGGGCAATGCCCCCCTCAGAGGCAGGCAGTTTTTTTAGCACTTTTTTTATTGCCGACACTTCGTATATTTCGTACTGCTTAAGCTCATTGGTTATCTCCCGAAGCACTGCTTCTTCCTGAGTATTGAGTTCCCAAGCTTTTACCTTTACAGTATCAGACTCTATCTGATCGGTTTGGTCAATGGTGGTGTTTGCCCCCGGTTGATCATCAGCTTTGGGCAGGGTAAGCCAAAAAGTGCTGCCTTTGTTCTCTTCTGATTGTACCCCTATTTGCCCTTGATGACTCTCTACCACTAGTTTGCAAAAGGTAAGTCCCAAGCCAGTAGAGCGGTTTTTGGGGTTTCGTTGGGTAAAGCGATCAAAAATAGCATCAATAAATTCGGGTGCTATGCCTGCTCCGGTATCGTGGATTAATATTTTATGAAAAGAAGCATCTTCTGACAAACTTTCCTGTGTTACGCTAATTTTACCTCCATTTGGGGTATACTTAATGGCGTTGTTAAACAAGTTGACAAACACCCTAACGATTAACTCTTCGTCTGCCTGTAGGCGCAGCCCTTGGGGAATATCAGACTCAAACACCACTCCTTTGTTGGCAAGCAACAAGTTTACCCTTTGGTGAGCGGTTTGTACGAGTTTGCTTAGGGGGTGAGGTTGAGCGTTGAGTTGTACCTCGGTTTCTTCAAAACGTTGTACGTCCAGTATATTCATTACCAAGTTGAGCATTTGTTTGCCCGATTGGTTAATATTTTGCTGAAAATGGGGCGAATACTCTCCTTCCGATAAACCTATAATAGTATTGAGAGGGTTCTTCAGGTCATGCACAATCATACCTGTCATACTTTGCTTAAACTTATCCAGGGCAATCAATTGTTTATTGGTTGCCTGTAGAGTCTCTGTCTGTAGCTCAATTTCTTCTTTTTGCTCAGTAATGGCAGCATTCTGCATCGACAGGGTTTCTTGTTGTTGTAATATTTCTTCTTGCTTTTGTTGCAATGCTTCGTTTTGGGTATTTACCTCCTCGTTGAGTTGCTGTAGCTGTTGAAAGCTCTTCTTTTTTTGACGATAAAGCCTGTATACCATATAAATAAACCCCAGTGTGATCAGCAAGGCAATGCTTACAAGCAGGTTAATGAGCCGTTGCTTGGCGATTTCATCTTCCTGCATTTGACTTTCCTGACGTAAAATTTTGTTTTCCTGTTCTTTTTTTTCGGTTTCATACAAGGTTTGCATTCTGGCCACTTGTTTGTTTTTATCCAGGTTAAACACCGAATCGTTGTGCGCCTTGAACTTTTGATGAAACTCCAGCGCTTTTTTATAGTTGAGTTTGGCCTCATAAGCCTTCGACAGCCCATTGTAAGCCTTGGCAATGTGGAACTTGGCTTTTATTTTTTTGGCTGTTGCCAACGATTTTTTGAAATGTTCAAGCGCCAAGTCATATTGTTGGGTTTCCAGGTAAATATCGCCAATGTTATGATAAGAAATCACCATGCCTTGGGCGTGTTTGATTTTCTCTCTGATTTTTAAAGCCTTTTTTTCATTCGCAATCGCCTTGTCATAATCTTTGAGGTAATACCACACCAACGAAATGTTGCTATAATCGCCACCAATTCCTAAAGCGTAATTGGTTTTTTGGTCTAGTTTTAGAGTTTCTTCAAAATACTCCAGTGCTTCTTTGTATCGATCAGTTTTTAGGTAAAGCAGCCCTATATTGTTGAGCGTATTGGCCACCATCCCTTCTTGTTTGAGCGCCTTCATGAGTTTAAGTGCCCTCAGTTGGTACTCAAAAGCTTTGTCATAATTTTTTAGGTTCTTGTGTACCACTCCAATATTACCCAACGAGGATGCAATGCCCCTTTGGTCGTTTATTTTCTCATATATTTTGAGTCCTTTCAGATGGTAGCTCAAGCCCTTCTCGAAGTCATTGGCGTGTTTGTAATATACCCCCAAACGATCATAACTGCGGGCAACTCCTTTGTCATAACCAATTCGCTGCGAAATATCCAGCGCTTTTTTACAGTGTTGGTATGCCTTTTCGGGATATTTGATAATATAGGTACGGATCAATTCAAGCAATATGTCTACCCGTTGTTTGTCGCTGAGTTTGGTATTGAGCAAACGGTTCAGGCTATCTGCTTTTGCATTTTTGGGTTGGGCATAAGCCACCTGCGAAAAGCTCAGCAGACTCCACAAACAATAAGCGATGATCAGGTGAAATTTATGCATATCTTTTATTTAGTTCGTTGGCAGTGATTAGAGTATGTTTAAAAATCATAATCTGGGCTAAAAAAGTGTCCCCGAATACAAGTTCGGGACTTACAGTTTTTACGCGCTGACTTCGTTAATTTTTGCGTCAATAGCTAAAGCTATTCACTTAAAAATATATCTCGCCAGCACAAAAAACTCATCATTTTTAACTCCGAAGACACGCTTTAAACATACTCTTAGGAATGGTGTAAAAATAAATTTCTATAGTTTAATAAAATATTTTGTTGCTAGACGAGGCAAAAAATCGGCTAATAGCATCGCTATTCGGCTATTTTTTAACAACGTATAGCCTCAAAAGATGAGGTTAAGAATGTAAATTTATTTTGGTACCATTCCTTAGGTCCAGCGTTTTTGTTTATTATTTATTTTGTTAATCCATTCAAGGGTAAATTTGAGTTTGTTTGATTACCCTCTGGCGATTGATTAAACCAAGGCCAACAATTCTTTAAATCGGACTTCATTCCAAGAATAGAGCGTATTCTCCAATTCTTTTTTCCATTGTTGTATTGCCTCATTGTCTTTGGGCAATTGCCCTAAAATATTTTTAATGGCGGTAAGTTCATATATTTCCATTTTTTGCAATTGGTGGACATAAGGCAGTAAAACCGCCTTTTCCTGTAAATTAAAGCCGCCGTTTTTTCTCCGGGAACCTTCGGGAGGAGCTGCTGCCAATCCTTGCCGATAAATTAAAGAGTCGCTTGGGATGGCAGTTTTGGGCAATGTAAACCAAAATGTGCTCCCTTTGCCCTCTTCCGATCGTACCCCTATTTCTCCCGTATGGGCTTCTATTACTTGTTTGCAAAAGGTAAGCCCCAGCCCCGAAGAGTGTACCCTTTGCGCGGGCGAAGTTTGCCGGCTAAATTTATTAAATACCTGAGCAATAAAATGAGCCGCAATGCCTTTACCCGTATCATTTACCAGTATTTTCTGAAAGTTACTGCCTGGCACATCTTCCAGAGTGACGGTGATTTTACCTTGTGTCGGTGTGTATTTAATGGCGTTGTTAAATAAGTTGACAAACACCCTCACAATGAGTGCTTCATCTGCTTTTACGGCTAAGTTTTCGGGTACATCTTGTCTAAACAAAATTCCTTTTTCGGCCAGTGACAAACTCACCTGTTCGTGGGCTTGTTGAACAACCTGTTTGAGCAATTGTGGTTGAAGGTTCAGCTGTATTTGTGCTTCTTCGAAGCGCTGCACATCCAATATATTCATTACCAGGTGTAGCATGCGTATGCCCGATTGGTGGATGGTTTTTTGAAACTGAGGCGAATATTTCTTGCCCGATAACCCAATAATGGCATTCAAAGGGTTTTTGAGGTCGTGTACGATCATACCCGTCATGCGTTGTTTAAACTCATCCAGCATGAGCAGACGCTCGTTGGTAGCGCGCAGTTCTTCTGTCTGTTGTACAATTTCTTTTTTTCTCTCATTTATCTCCTGGTTGTGTTTTGCCAGGGTTTGGTTAAACTTGATTTGCCTTTGTCTGCTTCGGAAAATATATACAATGATAACAATCAACAACAAAGCTATAATGGCTGAGGTATAGAGCAAAGTATTTTGCTGTTTAAGGGCAAGATTTTTATTATGAATCTCCAACTGTTTTTGGGCAAGCATTTGTTGACTTAGTGCTCGTTCTTTGTCCATTTGAAACGACAGTTGCATGCTCGAAAACTCTTGGTTTTTGTGTTGGTTATACAAACTATCACGCACCTCTATATAGCGCCCCTGATAATAAAGTGCTTTGCTGGCTTCTTGTTGGTTTTTATGAATATGGTACAAGCCTAATAGTGACAACACCCATAACTCGCCCGTTTTGCGTTTTTTTGCATCAGCCAAAGTGAAAACCAGTATTTCTTCGGCGCGACTGTATTGTTTGGCCGATGCCAATGCATAGCCCAGGTGAGTGTTAAATAAAGTTTCCAGGTAACGGGCTTTAATTTTCCCAAAGCCCTGCGTTACTTTTTCTAATATGGCGATGGCCTCTTTATATTTACGCTGTTTTTCGTATACCAACCCTCGCACCCCAATTGCCCAAAGTTCGGCAATGGGTTTGTTTATCTTGCGGCTCAACAACTCCGACTTACGACTTAGCCTAAGGGCTAGTTTAAAATCATTTTTTTTATAATACCCGTAAGCAATATCGCCCAACACCAAGGCATATTTATCTTGATTATTGTGATTTTTATAAATGTTCAAGGACTTAAAGTTATAATCCATTGCCTTGCTATACACTCCCAGTTCGCCATAAGTAATAGCAATAGAGTTATACACCCTGGCTTTACCTGTCTCATTGTTAGTGGCTTCAAACACGTCCATTCCTTTAAACAACAACCGCAAAGACTCGGTGTAATTTGCTTGCCGACGATGAATGATGCCCATAGATACATAGATATTGGCTACTTCTAGTATTCTGTCCAGTTTTTTAAACGCTTCTATAGCATGTTCATAGTTTTTCTTGCACAATGCAAAGTCATTTTTCTGTCGGTAGAGCAAGCCCAGCATTTTATAAGATTGGGCTGTTTTGAGCGACAAGCGATGTTTTTGACTCAGTTCCAATGCTTGTTTGCTGTATACAAGCGCCTCTTGATGGTTGTGGTGCAGTTTATTTTCGGCTATTTTCAGCAATAGTTTGATGTGTGTTTTGGGTACTTTGGGAGAAGCCTCCAGCAACTGCATGAGGCTATCAATGGCTGTATTTTGTGCAAACAACGGTGGTACAATGACGATACATTGCAGAAAAAGCAATATGCCTGTAAAAAACTTCATTAATGAGAACACTTACTATAAAAGCAAAAAAAACTAATTTTGTACTTTTAATATAGTCAAAAAAAATGAAAATCTCCACCTTCGCAAGCGATCTAAAAATCGAGCATCTTTTTTAGCGACACCTCAGCTTCTGGCGCCTGGTCATAAAACACATAAAAACTATCAAATATAGGGTATACCTCCTTATAAGTTTCTACATCGTCTTTATGAATCAGGTGGTAATCGGTTTCCAGCATATTTAAATAATCGTCATACATTTGTCTGTAACGCCTGATGAAGGCTAAATCAAAGCTTTGATGCAGTAAAGCATCATTGAATTTTTTTTGCAAAAACTGGCTATAAGGCAAAAAATCCATTTTATAAAAAATAAGCATTTGCCCCAGCATATATTTCTTAAAAGAGTTAGACAATTTTTCGGCTTGTGTCCAGGCAAAATCACCTTCCATCACCTGGCAATAATGCTGCACTACTACATTGCGTACATGGTGTACCAATGCTACATTGCTTAGTGGTGTGTCAAGACTCAATCCTAGTTTTTGATGGGTAAAATCCTGAATGCTCCATAAGCCCTGCTGAGCAAATATTTCACGGTTGCTGGTATACCAATGGGTAAAAACTCCTGCGTTGTTCTTCATGGATTGCAGGTTGTGCTTTGTCCAGCGAAAATCTCCCACAAAAAAAGCCTCATACTTTGCTTTAAAAGCTTCCAACACTGGTCGATCTTCCTTCGCAATCAAATACTTATAGTGTGAATCGTCACCCAGCAAGCAATACTGCACATTGGCTGCCCATAGTTCATTCAGCGAAATATCTGGATGTTTTTTTAAAATTGCCTGGTACAAAGGGTAAATTTTTCTTTTGGAAAAATCGTATTGTACCCCATCTTGCACCAACGCGTGTACAAAACACATATCGGCTATTACCAAAGTCAACGCCTCGGAGAGCATCCGGTAGATGACATACACCTTGTCGTACAACGGGGCATCTTTGCCGCTGTATATCAGGTCGGGCAATACAAAATGGCACAAGTCGTGAACAAAAAAAGTAATCTCGTGAACTTCATCTTTTTTAGGCACCAGTGGAATGCCTGCGTTTAAGCCAGGTGCCCAGTAGTTTTTTTGACGGCGGTTTTTTGCCGAACGAAAAAAACCACCATTGTTGAGTGCATAGTCAAACAAGTATGTCAGTTTATTTGCCTTTACTGTGGGTGAGTTGATCAAGGGGTGGGTGGCTACCAATTTAAAAATAGCTTCCGAAAACTCAATGGCTTGCTTTTGCTCCAGTGCATTGAAGTTTAAATTGATGCCTTGGCTATAGTACAAAAACTGCAGGGCAAACTTAGCCAATACTTCTTGTCGCCCATGGTTTTTCATTCCACGTTGCTTGAGCTGTTGATATGACAAACCCAATGGACGGAGCACAAAAACATCGTCCCAGCCATAGCGTTTTTTATCCGGAACTTTTGCCGAATAATCAATTACTCCCCGGTGAGGCGTAGCACTGATGGTAGCCACTTTTTTATCCTTCCCAAAATAGTAAAGAGTAGTGGTCGCATAGACCAACATTCCATCAGTTTGTGCATCAATCTTGCCCAAGGGCTTTTGGTCGCTTTCGCGGAATAGCTGGGTTTCGTCAAACAATACATTCAACACCTTGTGGTCGTTTTGCAACAAATGCACATAGGCAGTCATAAGCCCGGCGGCATTTTCAAAATATTCAAAGTCGTTTTGCATCACCACTTTAATGTTATAGTAAGCAAAAAAACGTTGGTATTCTCTGTATTTCCACCTATTGCGCGTAAGCAAGTAGATTTTTTTCATACATTTTTAGGTTTTAAGGGCTTTGTCATGCCTTGTAGTCAAAAGACTGATGTTGGTTCGTTTGGAGAGCTAATCGACTTAAGTCAGCGTGTGGTGAAGGTTACCTTTTAAGTAAAACTACAAAAATAACCTAATCCATTGAACTTCGTCTCTGACCGTTGTACTTCTTCAAAAAATAGTTCCGTAGCCAAGGCTACGCAAAGATTAGCTGACGCAGAGCTCGGCACAGTAAACTGTAGCCTCGGTTTTTTTCATCGTCCAACAAACAGATACTGCCTTCTTTTGGATTACTTTATTTTTTCCATTTTACTAAGTAAATTTAATGAAAAAAACGCAGGCGATATTTTAACCGACAAGTAAAAATTATGTTTGGGCACCTTTGGCTCCCATATTGGTCAAAAAAACCTCAAAATCATAATGATTATTTAAATCATACAAGGCTTGTCCAGCTTGGTTAGGTGTGTTTATATTTATGCCCAACTCCTCTACAAAAAAACGAACCGTTGCCTTACACTTGGCTGCATGACAACCTTGGTAACTAATGAGGTGAATAGGTAAGTTGCCGTTGTGATCAGCAATTACTGGACAGCCATGTTTTACCAATGCCCTGGCAGCGTCTATGTGGTGTCCCCAGGCGATTTTATGCAATGCGTTTTGCCCACGATCGTCTACCCTGGTTATATCTGCTCCGGCAGCCACCAACAGCTCTACTGCCTGGGCACTGCGCACATTGTAAAAAGCACTGTAATGAATGTTGCCATTAGGGTTGGCACCCTTGTCGAGCAACAAGCGGGCAATAGGCAAATTATCTTTCAGAATAGCATCTAGCAGCAAATTACCCAACTTGTGAGATTGGTGGTTGCCGTAGCCCTCTTGCAAAGCGCGAATCACCAGTTCGTTGAAACCTCTTTGTACAAAAGCTTTTAATACAAAAGGGTCATGTATATTGGCACCAGCTTCTACCAGATAATGTACAATGTCATCGCGGCGAATTTGGGCTGCAGCAGACAAAGGTGATATCCGGCCTTCATTATGAGTGTGAATGTCTGCCCCTGCATTTACCAAAAGCTTGACAGTAGGCAGGCGTGCTTCTGGATTGTTCATTAAATAATATACCAAGGGGGTAGATCCATAATTGGTGCGGTATTCAAGAGGGGCTCCTTCGTCAATGAGCCGTTTAACTACCTCTTTTCGATTTTGTAACTCATCGTGGTAATCGCCTGAGGGAGGCTCCAGGGCTATATGCAAAATAGATAAATTTTCGGCGTTGCGTCCAAAGCCAGTATCCATTCTGCCGTCGATTCCATGCTCGGTAATGAAGTCGGCAAGTTTAAAGCCTTGATTACGCCTCAAAAACTCAATCAAATTGTTCTGGGGCAGGTTTACACTGTCTTCCAGACGTTGACTGGCCTCTTTTTCGAGCGGTTGTATACCTTCCATTTTTATGTTGACTCCATTCATCAACATTTCAATCAATGCAGCACGTTGTGAGGCTTGGCGGGTAGGGTCTATTGACAAACCCGACAAGTTGAGGTCGAGCAAATGTGGCAAATTGGTCAAAGGTGTGATATCAGTTACACCAGTGTATGCTATATTAAGATGGGTAAGTTCAGGCAGGTTGGCCAAAGGATGCAGGTCTTGTATGGTTTGACAATGGGCTAATGCCAACAGTTTGAGCCGAGGTTTATTACGCAAGGGTTCCAAAGACTGTATTGGATTGTCTATCAACCACATCTCTTCCAGGTTTTTCAACGCCATCAATGGGGCAAGGTCTGTGATTGCGTTGCTGTCCAGCATCAATACCCTGAGGTTGCGGCAAAGCTCAAGCCCTGATAGGTCTACTATTTTATCCCATCCAATAAGATGGGCATCGGGACGGTCATAGTTCCATTCCAGTTCGGTAATGTAAGCTAGTTTTTCGGGAATCACTGTATCGGAGGTATGTTCTTGCAGGGCTTGGAGGAGGCTTTCGTCAGGGATATATAATACTTCCATGAGATAGAAAAGTTGGTGAACATTTGTCAGTTATAATACAAAATATACTGTACCAAGCAGTATTCCAAATATCAATAAGCCAGCCTGCTCACAAAGCTATATTTCTTACAAACTTTGCTAAAGACCTTTTACCTTTGGGTTGAACAGGTGCCTAAATACCCACTAAAAAACGCTTTTATCTTGGGCAAGTCGTGGTTAAAATAAGGTGAAAACTTGTCTAAACTGGCTGTATTAATAATGACCGAACGGCTGATAGCTAAAAAAGTTGCAAATAAGTGTTTTTTATGAGGTCCACTTAAGCCAAAAAAAGCTGCTCCATTACTGAAGCAGCTTTTTTTTGATTAGAAATATTCAATCTTATAAAATCAACATGGCATCACCATAGCTAAAGAAACGATATTTTTCTTTTACAGCTACCTGATAAGCATCCATGATGAGCTCATAACCACCAAAGGCACAGGCTGTCATCAGCAAAGTAGACTCTGGCAAGTGGAAGTTAGTCACCAATGCATTAGGTATTTTAAACTCGTAAGGTGGGAAGATAAACTTATCAGACCATCCTGCGTTTTCTTTCAGCAAACTATTGGCAGACACTGATGATTCCAGGGCTTTTACCACTGTAGTACCTATAGCACATACTCGTTTTTTGTTTGCCAAAGCATCATTCACCTTGTCAGTAGTGTTGGCGGGTACGCTAAAGTTTTCTGAGTCGGCTTTGTGTTTCGTGAGGTCTTCTACGTCTACATCTCTGAAGGTACCCAAGCCTATGTGTAAGGTCACCGGGGTCATATCTATGCCTTTCAGTTCCAAACGTTTAATCAATTGCTTGGTAAAGTGCAGACCAGCAGTGGGTGCAGCTACCGCCCCTACATGCTCGGCAAAAATCGTTTGAAAACGCTCTCTGTCGTGGGCATCGGTTTTACGTTGTTGGTAAATATGTTTGGGAAGTGGGGTTTCGCCCAGTTCGTCAATCAGCTGGTAAAACTCTTCGTCAGAACGATCAGTCAAAAAACGAATAGTTCGTCCGCGTGAAGTAGTATTATCTATCACTTCTGCCACCAATTCGCCATTGCCAAAAAACAGCTTATTGCCTACCCTTATTTTACGGGCGGGGTCTACCAATACATCCCACAAATGGGCTTCCTGGTTGAGTTCTCTCAACAGAAATACTTCAATCTGTGCGCCGGTTTTTTCTTTGCTACCAAATAGGCGAGCCGGAAAAACTTTGGTATCATTCACTACAAATACATCTCCCTCATCAAAGTAGTCCACAATGTCTTTGAAAACCTTGTGTTCTATCTTACCAGAATCACGGTGTATGACCATTAAACGTGACTCATCGCGGTTATCCGTCGGATGCAAAGCCAGTAAATCAGTGGGAAAGTCAAATTTAAACTCTGACAGTTTCATAAAAAGGCTTAAATATTTTAACTCCTGAACATCTTATTTAAATAAATATGCAAACATACACAAATGTTTGAAAAGATACTTATATTTGGAATTATAAATATAACCATGTGACCATTAAATTATGAGATTGATGCTATTTTTCAGGTTGATTCTGGAAAGTTTCAGCTTTGCCTTACAAGCCCTCCGATCTAATCTCCTCCGTACCACACTCTCTCTATTAGGAGTAAGCATTGGTATTTTTGCCATTATCACTGTTTTCACGGTAGTAGATGCCTTAGAGCGAAAAATAAGAGACGATATGTCGTTTATAGGCGACAATGTAATGTATATTCAAAAATTTCCCTGGCAATTTGGCGGTGGAGCCTATCCCTGGTGGCGTTATTTTCGTCGTCCTTCTAATACTGTGGATGAATTTCGCTATTTGGAAAAAAACCTTCAGGAAGCCCAAGCCATTGCACTCATTGCAGGCAGGGGAGGCAATACCATCAAATACCGTAGCAATAGCCTTACCGCAGTCAATGTACGTGGGGTGTCTTTTCGCTATTCTGACGTATCAGAGATTCCGGTAGACAATGGGCGTTATTTTTCTCGGCAAGAGGTAAACAGAGCCAATAATGTGGCGTTGATAGGTGCCACCATTGCCGAGTCGTTATTTACCAATGAAGATCCTATTGGTAAAAAAATAAAAGTGAAGGGACGTCCCTTTCAAGTAGTAGGGGTGATGAAAAAGGAGGGAAGCAGCATTTTTGGTTCTACCTCGCGTGACGAGCAAATCATTATACCTTATGGTTCTTTTGGTAAATTGTACCTGGTAGGACGCAAGGGTATTGAGCCCACCATTGCCCTCAAGGGAAAAGACAATGACGAAGGCTTGCTCAAGCTTGAAAGCAACGTCAGGGGTGTCTTACGCACCAAGAGAGGACTCAAACCCTATCAGGAGGATAATTTTGCCTTAAATCGTACTGAGGCATTTGCCGATGCAGTATCTTCGTTGTTTAGTGTGTTGCATTTTGCCGGGTGGATCATTGGTGGGTTCTCTATTTTGGTAGGCGCCTTTGGTATCGCCAATATTATGTTTGTTTCGGTAAAAGAGCGCACCAATATTATAGGTATACAAAAATCTTTAGGTGCCAAAACCTATTTTATACTTTTCCAGTTTTTGTTCGAAGCCGTTTTTCTGAGTATGATTGGTGGGGCATTGGGGCTCTTGTTGGTATACCTGATCACTTTTATCCCCTTGGGTAGCATCCACATGACACTCACTGCGGGTAACATCATTTTAGGTTTGAGTGTATCATCTATTGTGGGTACTTTTGCCGGAATCATTCCTGCGTTAATGGCATCCCGCCTCAATCCTGTGATTGCTATCCGAGCTTCTTAGCTTTTATCCAAAACGTTGTCCTGTTTTTTTATCAAGCACTCTATTGTCTCACTTATACAATGAAGTCGTAATTACCCCTTAATTGACGTAAGTTACGGTTATACACTTACAGGCTTTGATTGTCAAAAGTTTGACTATTTTTTGAACTTGAATAGTAGTCACTTGAAGCTTACGACTTGTACCTTGCAACTTGAATTAATTACACACCTGCCTTGCTTTGCCCGGATAATTGGTAATAATACCGTCTACCCCCATATTCATCAGCCGACGTATATCCTTGGGTTGGTTTACTGTCCACACAATTACTTGTTGATTTTGCGCATGTAGCTTTTCAATTACCCGTTGGGTGGTGAACCAATACATGAGGTTCACTGACTGTACATTTGCGTATTGATATACACTGCCACTACTCAGCTTTTTGTTAACGTGATAAGGTAGAAATAAAGGCAGGTTGCCCACCACTAGTTGATGTTTACGCAAGGGAGATTTAAGCTTGTGCAAGTTTTTAATCACCTGTGTATCGAACGATTGTACAATACACCAGTCATTGGCCTGGTGTTGGGCTATCAGCGTATTTATCTTGCGGGCAATACCTCTGCCACTTTGTTTTACCTCTATCAGCAGCTGTGCTTTGCCTTGTACTGCCGTAAGTACCTCAGTAAGGGTAGGTATTTTTTCGCCCACAAACGCAGCGCCAAACCAACCGCCTGCATCAAGCTTTTTTAGTTGAGTTAAGGTAAGTGTTTCTACCTTGCCTTGACCATTGGTGGTGCGGTTTACGCTGGCATCGTGTATGACTACTATGTGTTCATCTTTAGATAAAAACACATCTACTTCTATCATGTCGGCTTTTTGTTTGAGCGCCAACTCTATGGCAGCCAAAGTATTTTCGGGAGCCTCGCCCGATGCTCCCCGGTGGGCAATGATCAGAGGCTTGGTTGGTGAACTATTTTTGTAGGAACGAAACTTATCTTTAAAGTAAAAGTCGCCACTGAGTATTACCAACAAAGCCAATAAAAAAAGGAGACACAATATTTTAAACAACAAAGTACTAGACATACAAGCGCTTATTTGACAGGTTTACCAGTAGCAAGCTCTAGCACAAAATCTTCCCAACCACTAGGGGGTGACCACTCTCCGGAACCATACATTTTCTCGCCTTGAAACTCATGAATCATTACCCCGTCTGTACCTAGTTCCCCATTGTGCCAATGCACGTCTCCCTGGGGGCTTACACAATGTACTCCTGAGCTATCGGTGATATAAAACAGTCCGTTTTTTTGGTAAATGTTGCCAAAGTATTGATTGAGTGGCAAGGTTAAAATGTGTTGCTGGCGGGCAATATCAAACAAGTAAAAGTTGCATTGATGCCCTACAGCTAAGATATTGTCTTGCAAGAGCGCTTTTTTGAAAGGACCACAAGGCTCTTTAAACTTAATTTCATAAAGCGCCTCTTTTATAAGTAAATATGTGGTATGAGTATAGGTTTTAGACTCATCGCCTGAGATAAGCGTAGCAGCACGTGGATTGTTGTAATCAGCAGGAGGATCAAAAAATGTGTAGTTCATTATACAAAATATAAGTTCGTGAATATTTTGGGCAGAAAATAGTTTTTTTTAGGAAGAACGACGCATAGATGTATGGTTTTATTCAAAACAACATTTTAAAAACTTCCAAAAATGGGAAAAAGGGTGGTTTTTGAAAGTAAGTTAACCTGGTAGCCAGCAAAACAACAAAACCCCAATACCTGAGGCGATATTGAGGTTTTATTTTGGTGATTCCTCTGGGGTTCGAACCCAGGATCGTCTCCTTAAAAGGGAGATGCTCTACCAACTGAGCTAAAGAATCAATGCTTTATATAGTTACCAAATGGTATGATCAAGAAAAAAACACTTGCTGCTTTTGCAAGTAGGTTTTATTTTGGTGATTCCTCTGGGGCTCGAACCCAGGACCCTCTCCTTAAAAGGGAGATGCTCTACCAACTGAGCTAAAGAATCAATACTTTATATAGTTACCAAATGGTATGATCAAGAAAAAAACACTTGCTGCTTTTGCAAGTAGGTTTTATTTTGGTGATTCCTCTGGGGCTCGAACCCAGGACCCTCTCCTTAAAAGGGAGATGCTCTACCAACTGAGC
>NZ_CANLRP010000139.1 GCF_947493425.1 uncultured Microscilla sp.
GTAATTGTTCAACTCGTAATTAACTACGCTTTGCGTTCATTCGTAATTCGTAATTGTTCAACTCGTAATTAACTACGCTTTGCGTTCATTCGTAATTGTTCAACTCGTAATTAACTACGCTTTGCGTTTATTCGTAATTCGTAATTGTTCAACTCGTAATTAACTACGCTTTGCGTTCATTCGTAATTCGTAATTGTTCAACTCGTAATTAACTACGCTTTGCGTTCATTCGTAATTCGTAATTGTTCAACTCGTAATTAACTACGCTTTGCGCTTATTCGTAATTCCCTCATTCGTAATTAAAAACTCATCATCGATTATTTATCGACTTAAACTCCCCCCATATTCATTTTGGCGCGCAATTGTGCCAAATCATCATTGATAGAAGAACTTTGCTCCAGGGCTTTAAATTCATCATCCAACCCTCCACTCTCATCGGCAAGTTCTACCATGGCTTCGGCTTCTGCTTCGGCTTTGAGTATGCGTTCTTCAAACTTATCAAATCGGGCAAAATTATTGTCCATGTCAAACCCTCCCAATTGCTTGGCAAGTTGCTGTTGGGTTTTAGCCATTTGGCTACGTGCCAACAAGGTGCTTTCCTTCATGCGGGCTTCTTTGAGTTTAGACTTGAGCGCATCTACCTGGTTACGCAACGACTTGGTGGCTGCCGAAGCATTTTTTAGCATTTTCTGATACTCATTGGCTTGTCTTGTAAGCGTGGCTTTTTGCATCAACGCCTGACGTGCCAGGCTTTCGTTGCCACTCTGTAGTGCCATCATTGCCTTGCGTTCCCAATTTTGCGCTTTATTTGCCAGTCCCTTATATTTTCGCTCCAATTGTTTTTCGCTTGCCAGGGCTTTCGCCAAAGCAGTTGTCGACTTAGCCACCCCTTCTTCCATCTCTATAACCATCTGTTTAATCATCTTTTCAGGGTCTTCGGCTTTATCAAATAAGTCGTTGATATAAGCTCGAATAATATCGGCAATCCGTTTAAAAATGCTCATAAGTAAAAGTAAGTTTTGTAAGGTAAGTAATACGAGGATCCATAATACAAAAATATTGCAGGTGGGAAAAACTTTAGTCATAAAATAGT
This sequence comes from uncultured Microscilla sp., assembly GCF_947493425.1. Classification (GTDB taxonomy): domain Bacteria; phylum Bacteroidota; class Bacteroidia; order Cytophagales; family Microscillaceae; genus Microscilla. The sequence continues at coordinate 1,094 of NZ_CANLRP010000139.1, forward strand.
TGAGATTTGCTTGGCATTACTGTAACTTATGGTCAAGCATTCTACTCAAATATTTATGAAAATCTACCTTTATATTCTATCACTAAGTGTAAGCCTGTTTGCTTGTGCTTCTTCTTCTCAAACCAACAATAAGCAAGTGACTGTAACCCTTGTCCCTGAAAAAACCACCTATGCTGTAGGCGAAGATATTCGCCTCAAGATGGTAGTAAAAAACAATACTAACAAGCCTTATAAGTTTTGCAAATGGCATACACCTTTTGAAGGCCTTCGCAGCAATTGTCTCAGTGTGAGCGGAGTAGACTATCAGGGCATTATGGCAAAACGTAGCACCCCCGAAGCTGACGATTACCAAACCTTGTCCAGTGGCAAATCTACTGAAGTAAGTTTTTCCCTGGGCAAAGATTACCCTATTACCAAAGCAGGCACTTATCACATTCAATTTAAAGGGAGCGACATTAACCAATTGCCTGGTTCGGCTGGGATAAACATCACAGTGAAGTAAATAAATGAAAAAAAGCCCACTCAAGAACTCCTCAAGTGGGCTTTTTTTATGCTGATAACAGGCGTTTTTAACGCTTGTTGCGAAACAAATCGCGGATGTTGCCCCGCACTGAGCCACCGTGGGTACTTAGCTGGGTAGACAAATACTGACGAAACTCGGCGGCGCTCAGGTTGTTAGTACCCTTAGACACCGTCTGTAATACACAGTAGTTTCTAAATTTTTCTATCCAAGCCCCAGTTACCTCCACTTTTTCGGCAAGTTCGTTTACTTTGATGGCAGGGTCAAGGTCAAATATCTCGCGCTTGATAAACAGGTGTTCCCACAAACGGCGACGGGTAAATTCGTCGGGGTCGCTGTAACGGATTTGCGTGTCAAAACGACGAGAGAAGGCTTCATCCAAATCTACTCCTTTGTTGGTAGACAAAAAGATCATGCCTTCGTATTCTTCAAATTTATACAACAAATAGCTCACCTCTTGGTTGGCGTAGCGGTCTTGCGCCGAACTGGTACTGGTTCGTTTACCAAACAGGGCGTCTGCCTCGTCGAAAAACAACACCCAATCTTTATTGGCAGCTTGTAAAAACAACATCTCCAGTTTTTTGGAGGTTTCACCTACGTATTTATCTACAATATTCGAGATGTTGATCCGATACAAAGGCTTACCAGTGGCTTTGCCCAATAACGCAAGGGTCATGGTTTTACCCGTGCCAGGAGGTCCATACAACAGCACTCTATAGCCCTTCATTGCTTTGTCGCCTACTATGCTACGCACGTTGTCGTAGTTTTTTACCCATTGCCGCGCCTGTTCTACCATCTCACCTTCGCGCTCATTCAAAAACAAGTCGTCCCAGGTTTTGTCGGTGGTGAGCACCGTGGCAGGGAAAGACTCGTTGTATTGGGGTACATAGTCTTTGCCCCTTACCAGGCGATCAATGTATTCGTCCGACAAAATCAACTGGCTGCCCAAAGGGGGCTCGTTGCCCATGGTACGTGATAAAGACAAAATGCCTTGCCTAAACAAGTAGTGTTGGGGGTTGATCACGGCTTGTACCAAGGCTCTTTTCCTCAAGTCATTGCCCGCCAATATGTGCATGGCTGTTTCGCCAGTAGGCAAAAAACCTTTAAAATTACTGGAGTTATGAATGCCGCCAAACTCTACCACATCACGACCAAGATCGTCTTGTACTCTGAAGTAATCCAACAACCCAGGACGCAGGTAAGGACACATTGCTAACAATAATATAATCCGCTCGGCATATTGTATAAATCGAAGCGTGCCTTCTGTTACGTGAAAATCGTTGAGGATAATGTTATCCGGCGTACGGGCAAAAACTTCTTCAAGTAATGCCGCATAACGTGAGGGTCTGAAATCTATCGGGTTGATGGGTGGAGCGGAAACACTGCTTACCAACGCTTCAAAATTAAAGACGGTTTCATCATTTCTAAAGAGGGTATCCCGTACTTTCAATACCCCATCTAGCCACTCTAACTCCTGATGTAATGCCAACCAATGATTGTCTCGGTTTACATAAAGTTTATCTATATCCATTCAATATGTTAATGGTAGTTTTTTGCTGATTTAATGAGAAAAATGCCTGGTTTCACCTCTTTTCTGAAGGGCTTTTAGGCATTGTATTATAAATGCATCTGCTAAAAAAGACAAAATTTCGTATTTCCACAATTCTTTGCTCTACCAAGTGCCAAAACACGTAAGGTTTTCTGCCATTTTTTGCATAAGTGCTCATTTTCAAGGCTTTTGTATCTTTTTTGTAAGTAGTAGGAAACACGCCTATGGCTTTTCAACAAAGTTGTAGATAGAATATGTAAGATTATAGTATCTTAGCGCGTCATAAATAATCAAGTAGGTCATTACCAAATTTAACCAATAAATCATTTATATGATAGGTGGAATTTTTTCAAAAATACTGGCTGGCTCAGTTGTAGGCTACATTACCAATTACCTGGCAATTCAAATGCTCTTTCAAGAGTATTTTAAGGTGAAAATATCTAAAAAGAAAAAGTTTAGCCTTGGAGGAGTAGTAGTGAAAGAAAGGGCGGAGTTTGAAAGTCAGATAAGCAAACTTGTCGAGAGCGATGTTATTCACCACCAAGCACTTGAGCGTGAGCTTCAAAAAAATGGCTTTACTGAAACCCTCCACAACATTCTCAACGATTTGTTTTCTGACAAACTGATTGCACAGGTTCCACCTGGGTTTACCGTAGCAGATATTCCATACATCGACCAGTCATTTGCCAACCTAAGCCAAACAATGGTTACGGGCTTATCTACTCCTCTCGAAAACGTATTGCTGCATAGTGTAGGGCACTTGCCACTGGGACAAATTTTGTCGGGCAAACAAAGCCAGCATGTCGCAGGGGCACTCACTCAAGTTATTCAGGAGTTTGTTGACGAGGAAACTAATTATGTAGATGACTTTATTCTGGAACTGATGCAGGATATTCAGCAAAAAAGTGTGCTGGATTTTATTAGCGAAAAAGACTTCCAAACTCTTACAGGCAATGGCAACGCCATTTTTAGCGATTTGCATGAAGTGCTCAAACACAACTATGCAGATAGCATAGATCAAATCGTTCAGCAATCGTTGCGTACCCTCAATATACCTCAGCTCATAGAAACCATCAGTAAACAAGTGGGCAATAAAAAGCTCTATGACTTGTTGGGCGAAACCCGGATAGAGCACTTGCCTAAGGTGTTGGTGGCCGAAGTAGAGAAAATATTTGATAATGATGTAGGGCAAGATATCATAGAAAGTATACTTAAATTTTTGCTCAACACTCTGGAAAAAGAGTCCTCTACTATTCTCGATTTGCTGTCGGGCAACCTTAAAATAAGTGTGGAGAATTTTCTTGCCACCAAACTGCCCAACATCATTGCCAAGCTCGTTCCCTGGCTTAAAGAAAAAAAAGGCAAACTCAGTGAAATTATTCAGCAAAGTTTCCAAAAAAACACCTCGGCGCTCAAAAAACTATTGGTCAATATTTTTGTGGGCAATGTGGGCAACTATGTGGGGGTTGAGCAAAAGATTATTGACATTATTGAAAAGCAGGAGCCAGAAAAAATAGCCAGCCAAGCCTCTGAGTACCTCATTAATTATTTGCAAAAAACCACCATTGGCGACATCATCAAGAGCATTAACCAGGAAAGAATGCTTGATACGGTGATTCCGCTTATTCAAGACAGTTTACTCAAAGTAATCAGAAACCTAAAAGTAGACTCCCTCAAAGAGTTGTTTGACCGAAAGCTCAACAGCTTTGTATCAGAAGCAGATATTAAGAAAAACCTGGAGAAGTTTATCCAAAACCTGATAGACAAGAACCTGAAAAGCCAATGGTTGTACAGTGACAAAGTAAGCACATTTGCACAAAGCAATTTAGAAACGCTTATAAATAAACTGGCCAAACAACCGCTAGGTAATGTGCTCAAAGGAGAGCAATTGGGCAAGTATACCAAAGAAGTAAGAGGGGTACTGAGCACCATTCTTCAGAAAAGCCACCCTCAATTGCAAAAAGTGATCAATGAAGCCATTGTCAATTATGCCGATGAACGCTCGCTGGATGCTTTGGTAAGGGTAGAGCAAAACAAACAATTGCATCAGTGGATGCTGGGCATGATAGGTAACCTGCTCCAAGAACAAACCCAACACCTTAAACAAGATAAGTTACGCCATTACATTCAACAGTTGGGGAGCATCAAATCGCTCGACCAACAACTCTCAGGGTATTTGCAAAGTTATCTGAGTGGCAACCTAAGCGAGCTGATGGAAGGACGGGTAGAAGATTTGGTAAAACATAACCTTGCCAACCTGCCTGACAATAAGCTCAAAGGAATGATCTACAAGGCGCTGGGTAAAGAACTCAAACCTATTAGTTATTTTGGAGCCTTGCTGGGGGCAGTTACTGGTGGGCTGCTCAACTTTTTGCCTACAGTAGGTCAGTCAGCCGCCAAAATAGTTGTGCCAGCTACAGCTTACGGGGCTACAGGTTGGGGCACCAACTGGCTTGCCATTAAAATGATATTCAGACCTTACCAGCCAGTAAAAATTCCTTTTATAAAGCGTCGTTTACCGTTTACTCCTGGGGTAGTGGCAAAAAACAAAGCTCGCTTTGCCGAAAGTATGGGGCGTTTTATTGGAGATAGCCTGCTCAATCAGGATACTCTTAAGGGCAATTTTGCCAAAAATCAGGAAATCATAGAGCGCCGTTTTTTGGCAATGCTAGGTAAGAACCGTTATGTTTTTCTGGAAAAGTTAATCCAAAGCAACGAACAGGGAATTGCGCAAAATGTAGGGGACAAACTGTATGACTACCTGCTTTCGCAGGAAGAAAGCATTACCAGTGGCATTGGGCAGGTGATTAGCCAATACAAAGATTGGAAACTGACCGAACTGGATACTACTGGCATAGAAGACCGTCTGGTGCAATACCTCAACCGAGACAGTTTTCAACATTCATTGGAAAGCCTGATAGAACGACGCATAGACAAGACTCGAATAAGCAACCCTACGCTGGGAGAAATGCTTCCTCAAAACATCAATGATCACCTGGAGAAGTTTCTGCAACAACTCATAGAACAACAATTTGGTCAACTCAGTGGCAAACTCACTGTAGCTAAAGTGCTAGAATTGGTAAACCTGCCCCAATTGGGCGGCAAACTCAATGAACTGCTCGCCAAAGACTTACATACCTTACTGGGGGAATCGCAAACTCAAAAATTAAAAGATCAAATTTTTGGTTTTATTAAGAAAAAGCTACAAAGCCCTCAGCTCAAGGACTGGGCGTTTGCATTGATCAATGAAAAAATAATTGCAGAGTTTAACGATGAAGTTCAAATCAAAGACTTACTGGGTGGTAAGCTCATTCAGTTACTGGAAAACAACCTGAATAATATATTAAAACAAATTATTCATGTAGGGCTCGATTGGCTCAAAGAAAACAAAGACGATATAGCCGATAAAGTGTACGAAGATGCTTATGCGCAAAACTCGCTCGCCTGGACTTATAAGGGCTCGATCAAAGGATCGGCCAGTAACCTGATTGAAGAAGGAATTCCTGATTTTTTTGAGAACGAATTTGACAGTATTCACGAAATTATTCACGAAGAAATAGTCACGCTGGGCTCTATCCGCATTGCTGACATACAACACGATGTAGGACTGGATACCGACAATCTAAAACAGAGAATAGACCTTGTACTCAACGATTCGTTGTTGCTGTTTAGAATCAAGCAATTGCTTGACATTGTATTGGAGGAAAGAATTTTTAAAATACCAATCAATCAATTTCTCAATGCCAATGCCGCCCAGTTGGTGGGCTACTCTCAGTCGGTGGTTTTGCCAGAACTCAACCTGGTACTCGGCTTTATAAAAATGCAATTACAAAACCCTCAGAACATTTCGGCTATAGCCAGCCCGTTAAGTATGTTATTGGGGCAAATTATTCGTCGCAGATTATTGCCCACTCCTCTTAACAACTTGCTTAAGGGGCTAGATAACGACACCTTTGATGTGTTGAACGAAAGGGTGGCAAAGTTTCTGATCCAATCTCCTGGTTTTCAGAATCACCAACGTATTTTAATTGAAAAAATGGTGGCTCGTGCCAAAACCAAATCTTTGGGTGACATGCTCGACCTTGGAGTGTTTAAAGATGACATTTCGGCGGCATTACACCAGCTTTTGCACGATCCTAAAAGTAAGGAAGTGATTATAAAAGAACTGGAAAACTTTATTGAACAAAATTTAACCAAGATTACCCAAAGCATTGCTACACCTACCAAAGAGTACCTGGTAAAAACACTGACCAAGTCTATTTTCACCTCACTGGAAAACAATATCAGTGAATTGATCAATTCGGTAGATTTTAAAAAAATAGTAGTTACTGAGATTGAAAACATGCACCCCCAACAGTTAGAAAAACTATTTTATGGTTTTGCTGGTAAGTACTTCAAATACTTGATTGGCTATGGTTTTGGCTTTGGTATTATTTTCGGGCTTGCCATTGACTTTGGCTTAGTAGAGTTGCTAAAACTATTGGGAGCAGGGTAATTGGATCTAATAAAAAAGCGCTACCTCAGGGCTCTTCACCTTGCTGTAGCGCTTTATTTTATCAGGGTATTATCTTTTGTTAAGAAGTAGCCATATTGCTTTCCATACCTTTGTTAGATGATTTTTTCATTTCTTTTTTTTCTGCTTTTTCTTTCATTTTTTCCTTCTTTGCTGCGGCAATCTCTTGCTTACTCAACTTTTTTTGTACTCTTTTTTTTATGCGGCGACGGATACGTTTCTCTAAACGCATATTGATGCGCGTTTCAAGGTACCTGATCAAAAACACAAATCCCAAGGCAAAACACCCATTGATCAACAGTCGGAACAAGGCCACTCCTCCGGCGTATTCCTGCAAAATAGGGTTAAGTAATAATAACAAAAACTGGAATGTAAGAAATAAGGCGATAAAAATCATTTTACGCATCATGTGAGGCGGTATGGCCACATCGCCTACGAAAAATAACCCACCAAAAAGTAAGATAAAAAACGCTGAAATACCCAGGTATTGAAGGTTATTGCGTTGCTCTTGTTTTTTCTTGGCTATGCGTTGTTGCTCTTGTGCCTTATGGTTTGCCTCTAACTTTGCCAACTCGGCAAGACTTTGTTCTTTGGCTATACTATCTTTAATGTTGGCGTACTTTTCTTGATACTCATAGGCAAGGTCAAACTCTTTGGTGGTTTTGTGTACCTTTGCCAATATATGGTAAGATTCTTTAACGTCTTCTTTTTGATTATATTTTTGAGCTAACATCAACCCATGGTTGGCAAATGTAATGGCTTGCTCGTTTTGGTTTTCCTTTTGATACAAGCTTGCCAGGTCGTTTACCAGGTCAATGGTTTTGCGCTCCATGTCGAGCTTGGCGTATAGCTGGTAAGACTTGATGTAGTAGTCAATGGCTTGACCAAAGTTTTCTTTTTGCTCATAACAGTCTCCAATCAATCGAAAACATACTGCCTGATCTACCTCTTTGCCAGTGTCTTCTACCATAGCCAATGCCTGAAACAAATCACGCAATGCTTTGCGGTATTCACCATGACGCATGTTAATCACGCTCAGATTTCTCAAACCTACCGCCAAGCCTTCTGCATAACTCAACTTTCGGGAAATACTCAACAAGCGGGTAATATAATCCTCTGCCTGTTTGTCTTTTTCTTTGTCTTTAAAGAGTAGGTACTCATGTGCCAAACCATTCAACACATCCACCTCTGTTGAGTCTTTTACAGTTGGTAACTTTTGGAGCAGACTATCAATTTTTGCTTTATTTTGGGCGCTTAATTGTGCTATACTTAGTGTAATTATAGTAAGTATGAATATTATCTTTTTCATCAAATTAAAGAATTTGCCATTATGTGTAGTTTGTTGGGTTACAAACAGGCAAAAAAAACGCCAGAGATAGAGTAAGAGCACTAAAACTCAGGTAAACAGTGTAAGTTATTTGATAAAAACTAATATTTGTATTTTATAAAGAAAGAAAGGCACACGATCATCTGTATAAAATGCTATGAAACAAGAAGTTAGCAAATAGGTGTGAAAACAGGTAAATTCGAACGCTGCACTATTAATTGAGAAGCTTTACTCAAAAAACAGATAAAAAAGGTATACAAAGGAGTGACAATACATTACACAAGCAAAAGAGGGGTAAAAATTAATTGTGTGCAAAAGTAAAGTTATAAGAAAAAAACAGCAGGAGTGTTAACGGACAAAGCCAGGTACTTTTTAGGTAGTTCCCGGCTTTGCCTTTATTAGTTTACCAGTTGTGTGTTCAACTGTTGTTCATCTTTGGCAAATACCAAAGAAATAGTGTCTTGAAATTTGTCGCCAAATTGAGTGATGCACCAGGCTTTCAGCTCTAAACATTCTTCACTAGTCATTAACCCAATGGCTTTCCTAAGCTCTTTTTCAAATAATATTTGATCAAAGCTCATTTTATGTAGAATAAATTTGGTGTACTGAAGCATAAGAATACGCTGTTTAATAAGTTAAGGTCGAAAACAATTTAATTTTTAATTGATGTAGTATAGCTGTGTGTTTATATCACTAAAACACGCGTTTTTATTACGTCAAATGCAGGCGCAAAGTTTTGCATAATTCGAAGTCTGACTTGAACTAAAACACTTAAAAACTGCTAACTAACTCATAATCAAGGAGAAAATTATTTTTAAATTTATGTTATTTCTCACACCTTTTTTTTCTTTGTTTTAAGTCTTTATTCTTCCCTATATTTCTATATAGGTAATAATACTAGCATCCAAAGAAAACAACTCAGTACAACTTGACGCTACAAAAAACGGGTTAAACGGATTTAACCTGATGGTATATCAACCCTAGTAGTTCTATCAACACTTTGTGTTCTGGCAAAGGGTTGTTACTGGAGCGTACCTCTACTTGTTGTACTTTGAATGTATGCCGTTTTTCACTCGAGGCAAACTGAACCTTGATGTTTTCGGCAGGTGTTTCTATACTATGAGGCACCAATTGATAAGCTTGAGTTGGCAAGCTTAACTGTACTTTGTACAACAACTTATACTTGGTTTTGGTTTTATATTTTATTTTGCCGCGCGGATTTACCTTGCGAATATTACGCACGCGCACTATTCTCAATACCTGCAATTGCATGACGGCTCCATCAGCAAGCTTACCCATTGCCTCAAATACAGGCATCTCGTAAAACTCACTACTAATCACATGTCTTGGCGCTTGGGGGTCGGGTTGGTCTACTTTGTACTGGCTCAATTTCCAATGAACAGTATTAAAGTGTAAGCTAAGCAGGTGCTGTGAGGGAAGCTCTTCTTTGAACAAGACCAACATGGGGTATAAAAATTTCTCATAGGTGGCAGCAATCTTTGACTCTGCAGCCCGTATTTTTTTGAGCAAAGGAGCATACTTCTTATAAGCAGCCACACGTACTCCAGCTTCTTTGAGTACTTCTTTTTTTTGCACCATCTTTACTAAGGCATAAGCTGTTCCTGCCAGCAATATAACTCCAACATAGGCAAACAAAGGCCATGAAAGCGAATAAAGCCCCGTGTGCTCTACAACTGCCCAAAGAATAGAAATAACCAATACTGCCTGCCAAAAAGCATTCCTGATCAATTGTTTGGCAGACATTGGCTTCTCTAAGAAACGATTGCTATTTACCTGACGCGCTTCATATTTGTAAGCAATCATTTGCTGTACTATATCAAGCCATTCGCTGCTGTTTTTTTTACCTGTGAGCAATTCCTGGCTAATGGCACTCTGCACATCGTCTGGCAAATGAGTATATTGATCATGCAGGTTCTCAATCAGGTCATACTTAGCCTGTAGGTCAGTAGAGAGTAAAGAAGAAGACATCATTTTATGCTTAAGTTTTGATTAGCTCAAATAATATGGCTCATCACAGATAAGTAATATTCAATGCCTTTCGGCCACTTATCTGGTGTCAGCTATATTTTTTATTGGTTTGACCTGATGCTTGATAATACGCAACAGCCGTTTAAAAAAGTCTATATCTGGAATGTAGTATAGTTCCTGATCTATTTCAAAATCGCCAAAATAATAATAACGTTGGAGCTTGGTTACAGTACTTGCCTTTATATCGAGTATGTGGGTATCGTCTCCATCTACGTAAGATAATAAAAACGCATTGTCGCGGGCTCTCAGGTCAAGCACGGTTTTATCTGCATTGTCTACCATTAAGTTACTTGACTTGTGGGCATGTTTAGAAGCAAGGTCATAACGGTTTTTACGCAGCAACACCTGCAAATGATAAGATATGCGCATAGTACCTTTCCATATTTCCTCGTCTTGGTCATCTTCTACAAATACCCTCCTGATGTAACGGCGGTTGCGAATCATGTCTTCGATATTAAAATTCAAATAGCTGCCATCCTTGAGCTTGGCGTGAATATTCATCAAAGGGTAATTATAAAACTCTGAATTTTCGTATACATAGCTTTCGGGAGCATCATACGCTTCGTTAGAGGGTTCATCTTCGCGCTCGGTACGGTGGCTTGCCTGTTTTTTTGGTCCCAGGTTTACATGTAGCTCCAACTTGTCGTGGCTGTTCATCATAGTGGCCAGTTCACGAATCAAAGGCAAGATAAATTTACGAAAGTGATTGGGCAAATCAGAGTAGTCAAACAAGAGATGGGCGTACTTTCCTGCCATGGCTCTTTGCTTTGCTTCTTTTTTTAAAACTTTTTTGCCCACAGGCAATAAAAAATACGCAAAAACCAACAAACAATACAAGGGCAACACCATTGCCACCCACGCCCACAACTGGAAAGCCAACACAAATACCCCTGCTACTACCCCACCAATCATCAACAAAGCATCACGCGAGGGAATAGGACGGTCTATTTTAAACTGACGGGCTTCGTCTGCCATCGCATCGTACTGCACAATTTTCGCGATCAAATCAATCCATTCGTTAGGTGTATGGCTCCCTTCAATGGCTTGGTCGTCAATAATTTTCCGTTGCTCATGGCTGAGTTGTTTATATATTTTTTCGGTGCGGGCAATTGCTTGATAGGCAATCATTGTATTCAAAACCTGTGCATTCATGTTTAGTAACGTGTTCAAAATAAGTTTCTGTTTTTTAGGGCAAATACGCACGACTGACTGAGACATTTTTTGCGAGCGTAGCAGCGCTACGGGCAATAAAAATAACGAAAGGCAGTAAAGCGGATTTATTCTAAACCGGACAGTTATTGCGAACACGTTACTTAAATCAATCCTCGGTACTGCGTCTTTACTAACACTATGTGAGACTGTCAAAGACTACACCACTATACGTGAATAAAACGCGCTTAGTTCCTGGCGTTTCTGTTGCCAGGTAAAATGTGCCTTGATGTGTGCTTTGCCTGCCTCGCTCATTTGTTGGCGCAGGTGGGGATAATCGAGCAAAATACGCATGGCTCTAGCCAGCTCAGCGGGGCGGTCTGCACGCACCAACTTGCCCAGTGATGCATCAGAGATAATCTCTTTCACTACCGGAAGGTCAGAAGCCACCACTGGGGTGCCCACTGCCATAGACTCTAGTATTTTTAAAGGGCAACAACCTTGCTCAAGGTTGCGTGAGCACTCTTTGAGTGGTGCCAACGAAAACTCTGCCCCGTGTACCCAGTCGTATAGTGTGCGTTTGGGTAACTGATACTGCCATATTACCCGGTTGGTGAGCCCTAGTTTTTCTACAATTTTATGGTAAAATCTGGCTTTTTTTTGTTTGGTCGACGCACACACAACCAAACTCAAATCGTCATAGTCGGCAAGGTATACCATTGCCTTGAGCAATACATCAAACCCCTGCCAGGGCTGCAAAGCACCAAAATAAATAACATACCTACCCTTGGGGGGATGAACTGGTTTGCCAAAGGTGTTGGGAACTTCTGCTCCATTGGTAATCACGGTAATTTTTTTTTGGGCTACCCCAAGGTTTATCAAATTATTTTTGATCACCTCAGAGGGGGTAATGACAAAGTCGGCTTGTTGGTAGCAAAGTTGTTCAAGATTTTTCATCTTTTCTAATGTACGCGCCGATAAAGCTGGATAGCGATAGGGCAACTCTATAGAAGGTAAGCCATTGACCTCATATACTGTTTGATAGCTCCGATTTTGGTGCTGTTTGTGCATCAGTACAGGCACTCCGCTCCAGTGGTCTCTAAAATGGCATATTTCCAGCCGAGGTTGTGTCTCCAGCAAATCGTATAAGTGTTGGCTATAGGCTTGGCCTCTTACCAGGTAGTTGGGTATTTGCTCCGAAAACCGGGTAATTTCTACATTGCCTTCTTGCTGGTAGTCCAACAGTTTTTCGTTGCCTACTACCGACAACCACCCTCCCTCCTTCCAGTCAAACAGGGTTTGAGCATTGTGGTAAATATGAGTGGCTGCTCCTTTTGCTGAAGGGTACACATCGAACGCAGCATATAAGGCTTTGTGGGTTTGTTGTAATATCATATTTGTGTGCAACAAGTGGCGCGCTACAAATAGCAAGTGATATAAAAGCATTTTGAACAAAATGCCCCTATCTTATAGCTTAAAATTGATGGTCTGTCGCGCTATTAAAATTCAATTTGAAAAAACTTCGTCAAGCTCTCAAAATTTATAATAACTTTGCTCATAATCAACGATTAGTCTTGAATTGTTTTGCTGATTTAAAATAATATTTATGCATAAGTTTTTTTTAATGGCTGGCGCCTTGCTTGGCGGGCTTTCGGTAGCAATAGGTGCTTTTGGGGCACATGCTTTAAAAAAAGTATTAGAACAAAACAACTATACAGAAGTATTTGAAACTGGAGTACGTTACCAATTTTTTCACGCAGTGGCGCTTTGCATAGTAGGCATACTTATTTTGCAAATGCCCCACAAATATTTAACCTATGCAGGATACTCATTTATCATAGGTACAGTTATTTTTTCGGGTACCTTGTATGTACTCTCGCTTACGGGCATCCGTTGGTTGGGTGCTATTACCCCATTAGGTGGCACTGCTTTTATTATTGGCTGGGTATTTTTGTTTTTAGCGGTTTGGAACGCTAAATAAACCAACGTTCAGTATCATGTGCTACCAGCCCCTTCTTTTTATCTACTACACCGAAAAAAGAGGGGCTAATCTTTTTTTTCAAACTTTCTTCTTCTCTCACTTTATCTTTTCCACGATATTTGCGTGACAATATAGAAATCAACCTTTTTTTATAAAAAACCATTGTCATGCCGTTGCTTTCTATCCAGTTTATACGCCAGCAAATCAACAATGCGTCTTTTCTTGCCCAATACCCTGCCGACTTTAAAAAAGCCTATTTCTTTTTTTTATTAATGATGAACACCGGAGGTCTGATGTGGGGTATATTATGCCTTCTATTTGGTTTTTACCTGATTTCTATCATTCCCTTTGGGTATATTGTATTCAGCTTTGTTAACCTGCAGTATTTACTACAACGCGAAAATTTTGTACGATGTCGTTCTGTACAAGTGCTGTTTAGTTTGTTATTGCCTTTTTTGTTTCAATGGCTGTTGGGCGGGTTCAATGCTACTGGTGTGGTTATGCTTTGGTCGATGCTTACCCTTATTGCCTTGCTTACTTTCTCAAAGGCTCAAGAGGGCAATGGTTGGTGGGCATTGTTTATTATGTTATTGGTAGGCTCGGCAATGGCTGATGGCTACTTGGCTGAGTTTACTCCTGCTCCCCTCAAAGTTGCCCAGGTACAACGAATATTACTCACCATTAATATTGGCATGATTGCTTCTATTACTTTTTTTCTATTCAAGTTTTTTATCAAAAGTGATCGCCACACCAAGTTGATGAACCAACAACTGGCACAACAAAAACATGATTTGTCGGAACGCCACTTTGAGATAGAACAACAAAACGAAGAGATATTAAGCATTAATGACGAACTGCAGCGTCAAACCATTGAAATAGAACAGAAACGGGTGGCTATGATGGGGAGTATCAACTATGCCAAAAACATTCAAAAGGCTTTGCACTCTTCTTCTAAAGGTTTACGGCAAGTGCTCCCTGAGTCGTTTGTCCTTAACCAACCTAAAGATATTGTCAGCGGTGATTTTTTTTGGTTTACCCAAACAGAAGCCAAGCCTATATATCAAGAAATAAGTACCTTTGATGGTATACAAAGGGTTTTTCAAGGGTTTGAAAACGAAAAAATTCTTATTGCAGCCATTGACTGCACTGGGCACGGGGTGCCAGGGGCTTTCATGACGGTAATGGGTAAGGTATTTATAGACGAGATTGTACTACAACACCACCTGACCGACCCTGCCAAAATACTCACTACTCTCGACAAAAAAATTGTACATGCCCTTACCAGCAATACCAGCCTAAACGACGGTATGGACATGTCACTCATGATGCTCGACCAAGATGACCATACACTGGTCTTTTCGGGCGCAAAAAACCCGCTCTGGTACGTAAGAAACGGCATCATGCATCAGGTGTCGGGATCTAAGTTTCCTATTGGTAGTGGGCAATACAAATATGGTAAGAGTTTTGAGAACACTTACATTACAACTCAGCCCGGCGATGTATTTTACATTTTTTCGGATGGGTTTCAAGACCAGTTTGGTGGCAGAGAAGACAAAAAGTATATGAAAAGGCGTTTTAGGGAATTATTGCTTAGCATAAGTTCGTTGCCGCTGACCGAACAAAAACAATTGCTCAAGCAAGAGCTCAAAGCCTGGCGAAAGAACAACTACCAAACAGATGATGTGTTGGTGGTAGGAGTCAAGGTTTGAGCATTTTTTGGGTTGAATGATGCCAGGCAAAAACTTCGTAGAAGCGCACTTCTGTACCCTATACCAAACAAGCACGCATAAAAATATCAATCAAAAGGAAAAACAAGTTTTTCAACTCTTAGAATATTTTACAAATCATTTGTATTTTTGTTTGAATGCTTCTTGCGCACTACTTAAAAATTAACAAAAAACATGGCGGTTTTTCTTTACCCAAAACTTCATCAAAAGCACTGAATGCTATTTCAACAATTTGTCAATAAGTTTAATGACGAAGATTTTCTTCGGCAGTTCCCTCGTAGCTTTAAATATGCTTTTCACATATTTACTGGTATTACTATGTTTGGAGCCTCGCTATGGGTAGGATTGAGCATTGCTTATGGTTTATACAATGTAGCTATTATTCCTGCAGGTTTTATGGTAGCAACACTGCTTAGCATGTGGTACTTGTATGCTTCACAAAACTTTAAGGTGGTTCGATTTATTCAAATCCTTACCAGCATGACACTGCCTTTTGTGTACCAGTGGACATTGGGTGGGTACATGGCTACAGGCGCGGTTATGTTGTGGTCGTTTATACCACTGTTTGGGCTTTTATCATTTACCCATATAGAGCGCGCCAATTACTGGATCGTCTGGTTTATACTATTGCTGGTAGCCAGCGCTTTTATCGATCATCAGGTGCAAATACGCACCCCACAAATACTACAGAGCCACATCAACCAGAAATTTTTCTTTACAATCAATGCAGGTATTATAGCAGTCATTACTTTTTTTATGATACGTGCCTATATTGTAGTAAATATCAAACGCCGAAAGGTCAACCGTTTGTTGAAAAACCAAAGATCAGAGTTGATTGCCAAGAATCATGAGATTAAGCAAAAAAACGAAGCCATACGCTTACAGCAAGCAGAACTTTCTGACCTGAGTCATTTCAAAGACAAGTTGTTGTCTATCATTTCGCACGACCTCAAAAGTCCACTCAATACACTACAAGGCACGCTTACCTTATTGGGAGCAGGAGCCATTACTCCTGAAGAACTTCAGGTGCTTACCCTGGAATTACGCGATAAAATGCAAGCCACCCGCTACCTCATGGAAAACATTTTGCAATGGGCTATGATGCAAATGGAAAAGGTAAAGTTTACTCCCGAATTACTTAATTTACACGATATAACCGCAGATACCCTTAAGGTACTGACTGCTACACAAAATAAAAATATTGGATTGTATAACGATGTTCCTGCCGAAACAAAGGTGTTTGCTGATGCACACATGGTAGCGTTGGTGATCAGAAACCTGAGTGCTAATGCTATTAAGTTTACCCAACAAGATGGTGAGGTGAGGGTAACTGCTCAAGCAATAGATAAAGGCTATGTTGAGGTGGCTATCCAAGACAATGGTGTAGGTATTCCGCCTGATGCGTTGCCCTATTTGTTTGACAGCACCCATACTTATACTACTGAGGGGACTGACGACGAAAAAGGTACGGGATTGGGATTGTTGCTTTGCCAAGAGTTTGTGGAGAAGAACCAAGGAAAAATATGGGCGCAAAGTACTCAAGGCAAAGGCACTACTTTTAAATTTACCCTGCCACGCAAAGCACCTGTTTTGGAGAGTCAAAAATAGGTTTCAGTTTGGAGGCGACCTTTCCATCATTTATTCCTGAGAAGCTGAAAAAGACGATTTAAATAATAAATGATCCTTCACCTGTGTTCCCCCTTTAAACACCCGCTACATGCCTCAGGTTATACAAATCATAACCTGAAGTATCACATAATAAGCATAATAGTGTAGTCAATAGATTTTTAATAAAATAGCGTTTTATCCCTGCCAGACCTCGAAAAGCCTGGCAGGGATAGGCAAGTAGGCTTTTAAAACACTTGATGCAAATATTAAATTTCAATTGCCTATGCTAACGGGCTTATTATGAACATTTTAGTTATACTTGTAGTTCTGGATATGCATTGACATTCCAGTAATAATGACTACTTATACACCAAACCTTTTACATATATAACATGAGAAAATTTTACCTAGTAGCTTGCTTCCTGTGGGGGTTAGCCAGTGTTATTCAGGCACAAACCCAAACTATATTTGCTACTCAGCCCGCCATTAGTCCAGACGGCAATCAAGTAGCATTTTCGTTTCAGGGAGATATATGGGTAATGGCTGCTAATGGTGGGGTTGCCCGCCGCCTCACGATTCACCGAGGGTACGATGCCAACCCTATATGGAGCCCTGACGGCAAACACATTGCTTTTAGTAGCAACCGGGCGAGCAATTACGATGTTTTTACCATTCCAGCCAACGGAGGAGCTACCAAACGCCTTACTTACCACAGCAGCGGCGACCAAGCCACTTGCTGGACAGCTCAAAACGAGGTTTTGTTTACTTCGCGGGTCAGGGCTTATCGCCAAATTGCTTATGAACGTGAAATACACAAAGTAAGTGCTGAAGGGGGTACTCCGCAAAGAATGCTGGATGCTCAAGGGTACATGCCGACCCAATCACCTAATGGCAAACTCATTGCCTTTGTACGTGGTACTTGTGGCACTGTACGCGAAGCCTACCGGGGCCCTGCCAACAGAAATGTGTGGATATATAACAACGAGACTAAACAATATACCCAGCTGACCAACGACCCATCGAATGAGTTTCAACCAGCTTGGAGCGATGATAATACTTTGTATTATATAAGTGCCAAAAGTGGTAAGTATAATATTTATCAACAAAAACTCAAGGCAGATGGCACTGCCAACGGTAATGCACGTCAAATTACCCGATATACCAACGATGGCATACGCTATTTTGGCGTAAGCCGTAACAATCAATTGATATTTGAGCGCCAGATAAATTTGTATACAATGAACGCCAATGAAAGAAAGGCTAAAAAACTGACCATACAGGCAACCCATGACTATAGATTTGACCAGGTTACCCACCAGACTTACCGCAATGGGGTGGCTGATTATAAGGTAGCACCCAATGGCAAATATGTGGCAGTAGAAATTAGGGGTGAAATATTTATAAAACCTACTGCTAAAGACAAGCGCAAAGCGGTGAATTTGTCTGCCCATGCTTTTCGTGATGAATCACCTGAATGGCTCAATGACTCTACCCTGGTTTTTATCTCTGACCGTAACGGGCAACGAGACTTATACTTGGTGCGATCGATAGACAAAAAACAAAATAACCTGTATAAAACACTTAAAACCAAAGTGATACAACTTACCCAAACCAAGACAGAGGAGTTTGCACCTACACTATCGCCCAATGGCAAAAAAATAGCTTATCGACGAGGCAGAGGCGAACTGGTGGTAGCTAGTATATCGGCAACAGGCAAACTTAGCAATGAAAAAGTATTGGTAAAAGGTTGGGCAACTCCAGGAGGAATCGCCTGGAGTCCTGATAGTCGTTGGTTGTCTTACTCACTTACTGACCTTAATTTTAATCAAGAAATATACATTCAGGCTGCCGACAATAGCCAGCCAGGGGTAAATATAAGTATGCATCCTCGTGGCGATTACGGTGCAGTATGGAGTCCGGATGGGTCGAAACTGGCGTTTATGTCTAACCGTATCAATGACTATGATGTATGGTTTGTGTGGTTGAACCGGGCAGATTGGGAAAAATCAAAATCAGACCACGAAGAAGGTGGGTACTATGATGACCCTGACAAGAAAAAGAGCAAGCCCAAAAAGAATGCTCCGGTAAACATCGATTTTGAAAATATCCATCATCGGGTAGCCAGGGTTACCGCACTACCTGGCGATGAAGGCGGCTTGGCTATTGGCAATAAAGGGCACACTTTTTACTTTACAGCAACCAACCCCATAGCTCGTAACCATCAATATGATTTGTATCAGGTAAAATGGGATGGCTCCCAAACAAAAATGCTTACCCAAAGGGGCAAAAACCCTTATGGATTATTGCTATCGCCGAAAGGCAAAAAGCTGCACTTTTTGGCAAACGGTGTGTTGCAACAAACGTTGCTCAAGACAAAAAAAACAACTGCTCTCCCTCATGAAGCCAAAATGATGATTGACCATCACCAAGAGAGAATACAAATGTTTGAAGAAGGTTGGCGTGCGCTCCAGGCTGGTTTCTATGACCCTGATTTTCACGGACAAAACTTTGTTGCTTTGCGCAAAAAATACAAACCTTGGGCTTTGGCAGCTTCTACTACGCAAGACTTCCGGATGATATTTAACCGTATGCTGGGGCAACTCAACGCCAGTCACATGGGTTTGTATGGTTCTAACCCTGAAACCATTCAACGAGAACGGACTGGTTTGTTGGGGGCTGAAGTGGTACCAGTAACCACAGGAGTAAAAATAGCACATGTGATTAGGCATGCCCCCGCCGACAAAATCCGTAGCAAACTCAATGAAGGTGAGATCATTACCAAAGTAAACGGGCAGGAGGTCAATGATAAGGTTAACTTTTACTCGTTGTTAACCAACACCCAAAATGAACGGGTGATGTTGACGGTACAAGGAAAAAATGGCATCCGTGAGGTCATCATTCGCCCCATAAAAAGCCTCTCTAGTCTTTTGTATGAAGAGTGGGTAAATAACCAGAAAGCTTTGGTAAAAAAGTATTCTGGGGGACGTTTGGGCTATATCCATATCCGGGGAATGAATATGCCAAGTTTTGAGCGGTTTGAACGCGAACTGATGGCAAGTGGTTATGGCAAAGAAGGTATTGTGATTGATGTACGTTTTAACGGGGGGGGTTGGACTACCGACTACTTGATGGCGGTACTCAATGTGCGCCAACACGCCTATACCATTCCACGTGGGGCAGTAAAAAGCTTACAAAAAGAGCATAAAAAATACCGCAACTATTACCCGTTTAGCGAGCGCTTACCTTTGTCATCCTGGGTGAAGCCTTCGGTAGCCTTGTGCAACGAAAACAGCTACTCAAATGCCGAAATATTTTCGCATGCTTATAAACACCTGGGCATAGGTAAACTAGTAGGCACGCCTACTTTTGGGGCAGTTATCTCTACTGGCAGCCATCGTTTGATAGATGGCTCGCGGGTACGGATGCCGTTTAGAGCCTGGTATGTAAAAGCTACCGAAAAAAACATGGAACTGGGACCCGCCGTGCCTGACTTTGTATTAGATAATGTACCAGATAACCGGGCTAAAAAAGAAGATGCTCAGCTGAAAAAAGCGGTAGAAGTATTGCTCAAGCAAATAGACACAAAAAAATAAGGTGTGCAAAACCGCTCAGGTTCAGCACTTGGGCGGTTTTTATTTTGTTCAATGCTTTGAGACATTTAACCCATCCGAAAATTGGGCGTTCTTTAATGTATCGCTGTGGGCTGTTTTGTGCTTTGCCCCTGGCAAATGGGTGGAGTGTGAGTGGATATCAAAAAATATATACCCAATCACTAATAACACCACGATAAAATTGGCAATAACTGCCACATTTTGTTGTGTTTGGTACTGTATACCTGCCCAAAAACCCATAGTAGAGGCGGTGGTACGGCGGTAGTATACTTTCTTTATTTTTTTGCGTTGTTTTTGGTTTCTTCGCCTAAAAAACTCCTGCAAAGTAATGGGCGTGTGATGCATACACTCTGATGGGTGGGTTTTGTGATGGGCGCATAACCCAGCGTACCAAATCAAATCATTGTTTTTTGGGTTCAGGGCTCTGATCTCTTTCTTGCTTTTTACCTTTACCCAGTCATCATAGTTGTTGGCTGTTTTCATTAGGTCAAGTCTTAATAATTACCTCAAATGTTGATTTATTGGGCACAAAAACTTTGCCTTGGCTGCCAAAAATAATTCTAAGTTTTCGGGTAATTGTTCAAACAATTGTAAGAGCTTGTTTAAAATTCATTAATCAGGTTCCCGAATCAAGTTCGGCTCGCAGCTCCGAGCTTGTTCTCGGAGGACTGTGAGCTTTTACGAGATTTTCCTGATTATATATTATCAAATTTAGCCGTTGGTAGAGCCCCGAAACAAGTTCGGTTCACAACCCCGAACTTGATTCGGGGGATTTATAAACTCGGCACAGCAAAGCTGTA
>NZ_CANLRP010000140.1 GCF_947493425.1 uncultured Microscilla sp.
AAAAATAGCCTCGTCTCAAAACAAAACCTCTACCTCAAGAATGGTAATTTAATTTCTCACCATTCCTTAGGAATGGTTGAAAAATAAGTTACTTATCTGGTGTGAAGAATTTTTTTCTGAGATGAGGCACTTTTTGCAGGCATAGCCTTAGCTATGACGAAAAAAGTAACGAAATACCAGGAAGAAAGACTCTCTCCAGAAGGAAAAGTTATTTTTTGTCCATTCTTACAGGAATGGTTGAAAGTTGTTTTTGTCCATTCCTCAAACTTTGTTATATACTATTATAAGTGATTAAAAAATGACATTCACTCTTTTAGCCAACCACAATTTAGTATACACGCTCTTTTTGATCTGTGTTAAGCAAGTGTTAAACAAACGGCTTGCCAACATGCAAAATTAAGAATTCAATTTAAGACAAGCGTTTCTTTAGTTTAACTATTTACACAATAGCACTTTATGGAATATGTATAAGCATTATCGGCTCGTTTATGTTTCAGAATTTGTGCTTGAATAATGAAATAAAGCCTTGATTAGCTGAAATGTACTTTCAAAAAGCAAAAATATTCAGACAGTTGATCAAATATAGTACGAATATTTTGATAAAACACGAACTTCTTCAGGATACCCATAAGCTATTGTTGGGCAAAGCAACTGTCTGGAATTGTTGGAGTTGCCAAGGGTTACCGCAAAACTCTATTGTTTTATTACACAAGTGCCAAAAGTAGGCAAAAACATGTATCTTTTGGCAAGAGAAAGCTCGTAAATAACAGCATTCAAATGATTGATTTGATCATTAAAAATATTTAAGAATAACTATTTTCCATAGTTTCTTCAATTCACTGTCTAAAGAAAACTGTTTGGTTAGTAACCGAACAGTTTTTTTTTGGTTTTTATGCTAAAAGCCTCGCTGTTTTAGCAAGGCTTAAAAAATCCCATTTGACCTTTATAAAGTTAAATTGTAGTGGTATACGTTTTGTCAATGGGTGGACTTTGTGTTAAAAGCTAACATTTCTCTGAATTGGGGCAATGAAAAAACGGATATTTTATAGCATATTTGCTCAAAACATGGCTAAGATTCATTTTACTGACAAATAAACTATACGCATGATAAAAATTGATGGCAAGCAAACTGCCTTAGACATTCAAAAAGAGATAGCTCAGGAAGTAGAAAAAATAAAAGCCAATGGAGGCAAAACACCTCACTTGGCAGCAGTGTTGGTGGGCAATGATGGTGCCAGCGAAACGTACGTGGGGCATAAAGTAAAGGCCTGCGAAAGAGTAGGCTTTGAGTCTACTCTTTTGCGTTATGACGACACCATTAGTGAAGATGAACTGCTAAAAGTGGTTGAAGACTTGAACCAAAATCCAGACATTGATGGTTTTATTGTACAATTTCCCGTGCCTAAGCATATCAGCGAAACCAAAATAGTAGAACATATTGCCCCTGAGAAAGATGTAGATGGTTTGCACCCGATAAATATTGGACGAGTAGCCAAAAACTTGCCTGCTTATGTGTCTGCTACTCCACAAGGGATCTTGACCTTGCTTGAGCGCTACAAGATCGAGACTTCGGGCAAGCATTGCGTTGTATTGGGCAGAAGCCAACTGGTAGGTCGTCCATTGAGTATTTTGCTTTCGCAAAAGTCAGGCGTAGGCAATTGTACGGTTACGGTATGCCATAGCCGTACCCCAAATGTAGAGCAATTTACCAAACAAGCCGATATATTGGTAGCAGCTATGGGTATGCCAGGGTTTGTAAAAGCTGATATGGTAAAAGAAGGAGCTGTCGTGATAGATGTTGGAACTACCCGCGTGCCCGATGATTCACGCAAGAAGGGATTTAGGTTATCGGGCGATGTACACTTTGCCGAAGTAGCCGAAAAGAGTAGTTATATAACACCTGTGCCAGGTGGAGTAGGGCCTATGACGGTTACCTCATTGTTGCAAAATACGCTGTTGGCAGCCCAGAAGAAGGTGTATAAATAGCCAAAAGTAGCAATAAAGTGGTACGAATATGTGCATAGTGGTTAAAAGCTGCAAAGGATAAATGACAAGCAGCAAGTTTGTGAAAGCTGAAATATACAAAAAGGTTTTGTGGTGGTTGCTGCAAAGCCTTTTTGCATTGTAAGGGGGTGGGGCGCTTTCGCTGAATTGTTAGATCAACAAACAACATGTGGCTCTTACTTAGAGCAAAAACTTTAATCTCGCTTTATTATACGATTTTGGGGGAGGTGTCGTAACTATATCGTATGTTTAAAAAAGAAGAGATTACAGGTGGGCATCCACTTTTGGTTTGTAATTTTATACTTTGTATTTTGAATAAAATAATTTAATTGATAATGAAGCAATACACCCAAATCTTGATGCTGTTTTTATTGGCAGCATTCTTTACTATAGCATTGCCCAACCAAACCCAGGCGCAATACTCTACCAAAAACAAAAAAGCTATTAAATATTACCAAAAAGCCAGAGAAAACCTCAAACGACGAAAGTATGACGAAGGGCTTGCCTACCTGGAGAAAGCAGTAAAAAAAGATCCTAAATTTCTGGAGGCGCATTACCAGTTAGCCTCCTTATATACCCGCATTTTTTTTAATGAGCCAGGTGCAGGTGCAAAGGTTATGAGCCATTATGAGCAAATAGTAAAGGCGGACCCTGGTAATAAAAGATATATTCACTTAAACGTGACCTTGGGTGAGCAACATCTAAAAAACGGAAAGTATGACCTTGCCCGTACATCGGTAAGCCGCTACCTTGATGCCAAAATAAAATCGCCTCGCATGAATAAAAAAGCGCAAGATATTATTGCTACCTGCGACTATGCTGCCAAAGGCATGCAAACCCCCTTGCCTTTTCGCCCTACTCCATTGACTCCTCCCTTGAATACACTTTATTACCAGTATTTTCCTGTGTTGACTGCCGATCAAAACACCTTGATCTTTACTGGCGTAAAAAACCCGCCCAGCCGTAGGGTAGCCCCTGATGAAAGTATGTATGTGAGTTACCAAAAGAATGGACAATGGACAAGCCCTGCATCTATTTCTGATAAAATTAATACTATAGATAACGAAGGTACCTGTAGCATTTCGGCAGATGGAAAAGTGTTGGTGTATACTGTATGCGAAAACCGACGCCGAGGTACCCGACGAGGGGTGATTGGTATTTGTGACTTGTTTATCTCGGTGAAGGTAGGGGGCAAGTGGAGCGAGCCAAAAAACCTGGGACCTAATATAAATACACGTGCCTGGGAATCGCAACCCTCTTTATCGGCAGATGGTAAAACCTTGTATTTTGCCTCGAAGCGTGGTGGAGGAAAAGGTGGCATAGATATATGGGTGAGCAAAATGGGCGAAGATGGTAAGTGGCAACCCGCCCAAAACCTTGATGAAAGAGTAAACACCCCACGCGACGAAGTTTCGCCTTTTATTCATGTCAATGGACGTACCCTTTATTTTAGCTCTGAAGGGCACCAGGGGTATGGGGGCAAAGACTTATTTTCGGTCGATTTGTTTTCGCTCACCAAAGAAAAAGCCAAAAACCTGGGCTACCCTATCAACGACTATCGAGATCAGGTAGGACTATTTATTACCACCGATGGTAAAAAAGGTTACTATACCCAAGAAGAAGTAGTGAACGGACGTATGGCTACCAGCAAACTTGCGATGTTTGACATGCCTGACCAGATTAAACCTAAAATTACCAGTAACTATGTGCAAGGGTATGTATACGACGCCAAAACCAAGAAAAAACTACAGGCAACCATTGAGCTTAAGGACGTAAACACAGCTCAGTTGCAAACTTCGGTAAGTTCTGATCCTCAAAACGGTTCATACCTGATTGTGCTCAACAATGGGGCAGAGTATGCGCTGGAGGTCAAGCGTAAAGGCTATGCGTTTAAAAGTATGAAGTTTAATTATGCCAAGGGTAAAGACGAAAAACCGCTTGAAATCAATATTCCACTCGATCCGATTGGGGCAGGTGTAGTTTTTACTCTAAATAATGTGTTTTTTGAATATAATAAGTATGCCCTGAAAGATAAGTCTAAAGTAGAGTTAGACAACCTGGTGAAGTTTCTGAAAGAAAACCCGGAAATTAGTGGTGAGGTTTCAGGACATACCGACAATATTGGTGATAAAGCTCGTAATAAGGAGCTTTCGCAACAGCGTGCCAATTCAGTACGCGATTATTTAGTATCGCATGGTATTGATGCCTCTCGCCTGGTGTATAAAGGATATGGTGACAGCAAGCCTGCCGCAACTAATGACACAGAAGAAGGACGAGCCAAGAACCGACGGATTGAGTTTAAGATTTTGAAGTTATCAAAAAAGTAAAGCGTAAAATAGTTCATTGTATACTATGGGGCAACCTTTTGAGGTTGCCCTTTTAGTTGATAGAATAAGTGGCCAAATCGTGACAGAAAACGGTGAATTACCCCACATCCTTTTGGGTATTAATAAAAAAGCCTGCCCTGAATGATCAGGAATAAATTTCGGTTACATTTGCACTAAAGGAAACATTGGACATCATATACTTAGAATTGTTTTGAAGATTATTATAAAGGATTATCGCAGGGCGAGTATTATTACACTTACCCTGGTAGCCATTGTCTGTGGTTATTTGGGGTACCGTGCCATTTCTCTTAAGTTTAACTATGATTTTGAAGCTTTTTACCCAGTCAATGACGCTGATGCGGATTACTATATGAAGCATCGGGCAAAGTATGGCAATGCCAATGACTTTGTACTGATTGGAATTGTAAACAGTGTGGGCATTTTTGAGCTATCTTTTCTTACCAAAGTAAAAGCATTGACCGATTCGCTTAAAAAAGTAAAGCATGTACAAATGGTTACCTCGCCCACCAATGTGTTTTCTTACCAGCGTGCTCCTATGATGGGAGCTCCTATCAAACGACCGTATTTGCACTATCAAAAACCTCAATATTACAAAGCCGACTCAATCCGGATCTATCAAACCCCTGAGTTGGTTCATCATTATTTTGCCAAAAATGGTAAATCTGTCAATGTATATGTCCGTCATACTGGTTTGTTGCCTCAAAAAGATTGTTTTGTGCTGGCGCAAGAGATAAAGCGCCTGGTGGCAAATGCCGGATTTGAAAGGCATCACCTGGCAGGGAGATGCATTGGTCAATCATTTTATGTCAAATTACTGCGTAAAGAAGTGATACTATTTGTAGGGTCTTCTTTTTTGCTCATTTTAATAGTATTGGTGCTCACCTTTAGATCGGTGTGGGGGGTGCTGTTGCCTTTGGCTGTGGTGGCGGCATCTATTGTGGGTACATTGGGTATTATGACAGAAACCAACAAAGCCATGGATTTGATATTGAACGCCATGCCCACTATTTTACTAGTCATTGGTTTGTCTAATGTAATACACTTGCTCTCCAAATATTTAGAAGAATTGCGCAGAGGTGCTACCAAAATGGAAGCCATCAAAACTGCCTACTATCAGATCGGACTCGCCACCTTTCTTACCACCCTTACTACTGGTGTAGGTTTTATGTCGCTTGCCAGTGCCAATGTAATGGCCATTGTAGAGTTCGGAATTTATTGTACAGTCGGTTTGTTTTTGTCTTTTTTGCTTACTTATACTTTGTTGCCTGCGGTGTTGGTATTGATGAAAGCCCCCAAGTCTACCCACAATCAGCGAAGCCATCGTTTTTGGAGGCGCACCTTGCAGGGCTGGTTGCACTGGGTATACCGTTACCCAAAAACTATAGTGGGCATTACCTGTGCGATAGCACTGGTAAGCATAGCCGGGCTCATACGTATACAAGAAAATTCTTACATGATGGAAGACCTCAGCAGTGATAGTCCTATCAAAAAGGACTTTCAGTTTTTTGAACAAGAATATTCGGGTACCCGCCCCTTTGAAATTGCCCTTGAGATTACCGATTCGTCTAAAAAGATGCTCGATTTTGAAGTATTGAAGACTTTGGAAGAAATAGAGCAACAAGCCCAAAAAATATTTAAACTGGGACATATTTGGTCACCGCTTGCCCTAGTCAAAAATGCCCACCGTTCGCTGAGCGGCAATAGCCAAAGTGCCTATAGTCTGCCCAAAGATCAAGACCGTTTTGCCCAAATTATCAAAGTATTGTATAAACATCGCAAGCTGGGCTCGGTGCAAACCATTATGCAGCCTAGCCAAAAAGAAGCCCGAATTCATAGTCGTATGCAAGACGTAGGCAGCAAGCGTTTTAAAGCAATGAGTGCCCAAATGGTGCAGTTTATGGAGCAACACCCCAGCAAAAGTTGGTTAAAATATAAAATTACTGGATCGGTGGTATTAATGGACAAAAACAACAACAATTTGTTTTATAATCTTTGGCAAAGTCTCCTCATTGCTTTTGTGGTCATTGGTAGCATCATTGGCTTTTTGTACAAATCATTCAAGTTTGTGTTGGTGAGCCTTACCGCCAACATATTACCTCTATTGGTCATTGCCGGTATTATGGGGTATGCCGGGCTTAGCCTTAAACTGTCTACTACTATAGTATTTACCATTGCTTTTGGCATAGCTGTAGATGATACCATTCACTTTTTGAGTAAATTACGCATTGAGCTAAACAAAGGTACCAGCCTGTTGTATGCCATCAAGTCTACCTATTTTTCGGCAGGAAAAGCCATCGTACTTACCTCATTGGTGTTGTGTGGAGGGTTTCTTATTTTGGCAATGTCGTCGTTTTTGGGTACATTTTATCTGGGCTTACTTGTAAGTATTACCTTGTTAATGGCAGTAGTTTCTGACCTGTTTTTGTTACCTGCATTGTTGATATTAACTGCGCGTTCAAGCAATAAAAAAAAGTGAAGCATTGGAATAATTAAGGTGGGCTGAAGCTTTTATCGGCTTTGTACAGTCAACCAAGCTACAAGGTAGGTATACTCATTGTCACCTTTTATAGCCTATCAGAAAGATACTACAACCCAGTAAGCTAAAACAAGCCGATACCAAAAATGCCCACTGACTACTCCACTGTGTCCATATAGCCCCCATTAGTAGCGAGGCGGGCAACAAAGCAATGCCCAGCCCGGTATTGAACAAGCCATAAGCTGTAGCCCGAAGATGATCGGGTACCAGGTCGGCTATATAGGCTTTAAAGATGCCCTTAGATAAACCATAGTAAATGCCGTAAGCTCCAAAGAGTGCCCAAATCATCCATTGTGCTTCAGCAAAGGCAAATAAAGCATATAGCCCAGCATAATACAGAAACGATAAAGCAATCAGGGGTTTGCGTCCTACCTTGTCTGACAAATTGCCCAATAAAGGAGCTGCCAACGTACATACAAGGTTGTAGAGTGTCCAGAGCAATACTATAGCAGTAGTAGAAAAGCGTACCTCTTGTGCTTTAAGAATGAGAAAAGCATTGGAAGAGTTACCTAGAGTAAACAGCATACAAGCAATCCAAAAAAGCATAAAACTGCGATTGTCTAACAAAGCCCTTGTTTGTTTTTGGGCTGGCTGGTTGGGCTGCTGAATTTTTACCTCTTTTACCCAAAAAACCAACCCTACGGCAATAACACCTGGCACTATTGAAAGTAGAAATACCAGACGCATGTTGTTGAGCGAAAAACTAAGAATGAGTAAGGCAATGAGTGGCCCAAGCAGAGCCCCGGTGCGGTCGAGTGCCAAATGCCAGCCAAACGCTTTGCCTCGTTGGGTTTTGTCTACCGAGCCTGCAATTAAAGCATCACGAGGAGGGTTACGGACTGCTTTTCCTACCCGGTCGGCAAAGCGTACCCCCAATACGTGCGACCAAACGCTTGCCCCATACAGAAAGGGTTTAGACAGGTTGGATAAGCCATAGCCCAATAATACAAATACTTTACGCTTTTGCCACAAGTCAGACAGCCTTCCGGCA
The DNA here is from genome assembly GCF_947493425.1 of uncultured Microscilla sp. GTDB lineage: Bacteria > Bacteroidota > Bacteroidia > Cytophagales > Microscillaceae > Microscilla. The sequence continues at coordinate 7,880 of NZ_CANLRP010000140.1, forward strand.
AATGTTTTACACAAAGCCGCAGTGGTTTCTGCAATGCCCTCTATCAACCCGATGAGCACCACAGTAGCCCCTAAACTTTTGAGAAAAGGAGCAAGCAAAGGATACACCATTTGGCTGGAAATATCTGAAAACAATGATACAAACCCCAGCAAGATGACATTGTGGGGCAGGCGTTGTTTTTTCATGTGAGTTTGTTACGCAACTTTGAGATAAATGGGCTTATTGTTCCAGGGTTTTCTTATAAAAGAATCTTTAGGAGAATATACCCCCGAAAAACCATATTTCCGCCTCGCCTGCTCCGAGCTTGTCCTCGGAGGGCAGTGTCTCCACACCCGATCGAAACCTTGTACTTTGCAAGCTTCAGAGAGGTTTCTCTCTTTTTATAAGAAAGTCCTACTTATTGTTCTAAAAAACTACTTCGTTTTGACAATGTACTTGCCACTTTTTGCAAAAATAATAGTGGGAAGTTCTTTAGTGTTTTCGAAGTATTCATAGCCTTTTTTTAGGCTTGCCCAAAACTCCACCAAGTCTTCTTGTGCTTTGTATTGTTCTTTGAGCTTGTTAAACCCGGCATTGTCGAGACGGGCAGGAAATATATTGACTGGGATTTTTTTTTGACCATGGGCTTTTGCTTCTACTGCAAACACATACAGTTCGCGGATGTTGTTGTCAGTAATAGGAATACATCCCACAGTTACACAGTCGCCATGCAGAAAAATATCGCCTCCTAGTCCAGTAGTGTCTCCCAGTACTTTGTCAGAGCGGTTGGGGTAGTTGAGCCCCAGCGATAAATGAAATTTGCTGACTGGGTTAAAGCGGTTGATATGGTAAAAACCTTCTGGAATTTGCTTGTCACCATCTTTGCGTTTGGGACCCAACTCGCCCGATGACTCACAAAATTTATAAGTCCTTACAAGTTTAAAAGGTTTCATGCCTTTTTGCCTTGCCCAAACCTCTACTTCCCGCTCTAGTTTTACAGCCCTGATAAAAAGCTCAATGTCAAGCGTGTTGATATCTTGTTGCTTGAGCAAACCTTTGACTATAGCCAGTTTTTTACGATAAGCCAATTGTACTCTATCATAGGTCATTTGTTGTACTTTAAAAGGCAGTACAGAATCACTGGGGGTACTGTTTGTCGAGGCAGTTTCCAGGCTTGTTTCGCTTTTTTTATTATCAGTATTTTTTTTATCTTTCATAGATGATTTTTTAGTCACTTTGGCAGGACGTTTACGGGTACAGTACCCGATAGAAAAAAATATACCTACCAGCAACACAAATAATATAATAAGAGATGATACCTTCATTGTTGTCTAAAAAAGGGTAATAAATTGTTAGGAGAATACTTTATATAGGGGTTGTTTGGAACCCAATCGCTGCCTACACGTAATGAAACAAACAGCAATGGCGGCAATGATACAAAAAAAAGCGTTGCTATTCAACGTTGCTATTTTAGAAGATAGAGGTGTAGCGGTAAAAAAAATAAATGCACAAAATATAACTAAATATAGATAAAGTACTAATAATAGGCTCTGTGTTGTACTTTTTTTAGAATTAGCAAGTTAAGTGTTTAGATATTGTAGGATAATTTTGTATTATTGTAATACTGCCTACACCTATATTATGCCTAATTTGTAGGCTTTTATTAATAGGAATATTCTTATGAGGTATTATTGGAAAGAAGTCTGAAAAGTTATGTCAAAAGATGTTTACCCAAAATTACAATCACAACTCAAAACCCGACTGGCTTCAGAGTTGCCAGGTATAACCGCCCAGGCTAGAATGGCGCCCCCCGAACGTTTTCCAAAAGATAAAAAAGACCCTTACCAAACCAATGCTTCTACTCGTGTAGGTTGCGTACTCATTTTGTTGTACCCCGATGAAAAACAAAGGGTTCATTTTCCTTTGATTGTTCGCCCCAAGTACGAAGGAGTACATAGCGGGCAGGTAGCTTTTCCGGGGGGCAAACAAGACCCCGAAGATGAAGATTTTATAGCTACTGCTTTGCGCGAAACCCTCGAAGAAATAGGTGTAGAAGTAAGCCGCGCCCAGGTGTTGGGGAGACTAAGTAAGTTATATATTCCCCCTAGTAATTTTTTGGTGTATCCCATTGTAGCAGCCATTCCTCACGAACCTAGCTTTGTACCCAGCCCCCGTGAAGTAGACCAGATGTTGTTGGTAGATTTGTTGAGCATGTTGGGTGATGCCAAACGAGAAATAAAAGAAGTAATGTGGCAGGGAACCAAAGTACAATTACCTTATTATAATATTGAAGGTAATACGGTATGGGGAGCTACTGCAATGATTTTGGGTGAGTTTATGACCATTATCGAAGAGTTAGAACTCTCGCCAATGCTGGATTGATTATTCACAGGTATTTATAAATCAAAAAAGGTGAGATGTTTTAACGTCTCACCTTTTTTTTGATATATGTATGTAAATTTTGAATCTATTTACTTTCGGCGCTTGATACGAGCAATGTTGATTAACTCTGTAGCATTGTTTCTATTTTCGATATTTACAAACTCACGCGCTGTAGACCCAGTATAAATCTGGCGGGGACGGCTAATGGGTTGTTGTGCTTCACGCATTTCTTTCCATTGAGCAATCCAACCTGGCAGACGACCCAAAGTAAACATTACTGTAAACATATCTATTGGGAAGCCTAACGCACGATAGATGATGCCAGAATAGAAGTCAACATTCGGGTATAGTTTTCTTTCTACGAAGTAATCGTCATTTAAGGCCGTTTCTTCTAGTTTCTTGGCAATTTCCAAAGTGGGGTCTTTAATACCTAACTTGTTCAATACCTTATCGCAAGACTTTTTGATGATACGGGCACGTGGGTCAAAGTTTTTATATACCCGGTGTCCAAAGCCCATCAAGCGGAAAGTATCATCTTTATCTTTGGCTTTCTCGATGTATTTTTTTACGTCACCACCATCTTGGTGAATTCTTTCCAACATTTCTATTACTTGTTGGTTGGCTCCTCCATGCAAAGGTCCCCACAAAGCACTGATACCTGCCGAAACAGAAGAGTACAAACTAGCTTGCGATGAACCTACCAGTCGTACTGCAGAAGTAGAACAGTTTTGTTCGTGATCGGCGTGCAAAATCAATAGCTTGTTGAGGGCTTCTTCTACATCAGGGTCGATCTCATATTTATAAGTAGGCAAGGCAAACATCATCTGCATGAAGTTTTGCACATAGTTTAACTCATTGCGTGGGTAGTTTACCGGGTGGCCATTAGAGTTTTTGTAAGACCAGGCTGCTAAAGTTGGGAACTTGGCAAGCAAACGAATAATAGTAAGGTTTACCAGGTCTGGAGTACGATGTGGGTCGATAGACTCTGGATAAAATGAAGCCAATGAAGAAGCAAGCGAGGCCATTACTCCCATAGGGTGGGCATTTACCGGGAAACCGGCGAAAATTTTCTTTACACCTTCGTTTACAAGGGTTCGGCGGGTAATTTCTGAAGTGAAATGGTTGAGCTCTTCAGAGTTGGGTAAGTTTCCGTATATCAAAAGGTAAGCTACCTCCAAAAAGCTGGCATGTTCAGCCAAATCTTCAATGGCGTATCCACGATAACGCAATACTCCTGCTTCACCATTAAGAAATGTAATGCCACTGGTGGTTGCTCCAGTGTTTTTAAATCCTGAATCAAGCGTTACCAAGCCCGTTTGTGCACGTAATTTGGTAATATCAACTGATTTTTCTCCTTCACTTCCTTCATACACAGGGAGTTTATAAGTTTTACCGTCAATGGTAAGTTCAGCAAAATTTGACATATATATATGTGATTGTTTGAAGATTACTACTGCTATGTAATTATTTTTCTAATTCAAGTTTGTTAATACCTTCTGGGGGTTTTATATGCTTATTTAGCAACCCAGAGAGTTAAATATTTCGCATTAAATAGACTAGCGAATATATATAAAAAAAACAGATTTCAAAAACTTAACATTTGCGAAATTTCGCTTTGAGCTAAACTTTTTATTTTACTGATTGAAATTTGTACTTAATAATTTAAAAATGAGAGTTTGTTGATATTTTAGTAAAACTACAAAAATAACCTAATCCATAGAATAGAACTTCGTCTTTGAGCACTGTGCTTCTTCAAAAAATAGTTCCGTAGCTCTGGCTACGCAAAGATTAGCTGAATCAGAGCTCGGCACAGTACAACTGTAGCCTCGGTTTTTTTTATTGCTCAGTACACAAATACTGTTTTCTTTTGGATCACTTTATTTTTTCCGTTTTACTTACTCAGCAATGCATAACTAAAAACGTGTAATTTTGTTGTCAAAAGTATTATATTTTTGTTAAATAACCGAAGTTACCCAGTTGCGCTAAATATAAACTCCAAATTACTTGTAATACGCAAACCGTTACTTGGCATTGACAGCACTAGGCAGGTCTTTTCTGAGGCGGCTCAGTTGGGTAGGGGTAATGCCCAAATAAGAAGCTATATGTAGTTGGGGCACACGTTTGTCGAGCGTGGGGTATTCGGTCAAAAAAGCCTGGTAACGTTCGGCAGAGGTTTGAGTAGCAAAGGCAATCTGGCGTTGCTCATTCTTTATTATCCAGCTTTGTTCCAAATAAGCAATATGAAAACGACTAAGCTCAGGAATACGGTGCACCAATTGTTTGTATTGACCATAGTCAAACTCTAGCAACACGGTGTCTTCCAGCGCCCGAATGTCAAACGTTGAAGGAGTTTGTTGAAGCAAAGAAACCGTGGAGGCAGCAAAATTATTTTCGAGGAAAAAGTTTTTTATATGTGCGTGGCCGTCTTTGGTCAAAAACTGCGAAACCAGGATGCCCTTACAAACAAAATACATTTTTTTTGCTACTTGGTTTACCTGCACCAGGTACGCCCCTTTTTTTATGTGTTGCAGTTGGGTTAAACCTTGTATTTGTTCAAAACTTTCATTGCTGATTGGGCTGTATTGATGTATGCTTTGCTTGAACTGATCAAGGTAGGCTATGTTGTTTTTGGGGATGTTCATTTACTTTTTTTGGTGATATGTAAACCGCAACATAGGCAAACAAGCCAAGAAAACAATGAAAATAATGCCTGCAGCAAGCAAAAAAGTATAACTGCCTAACGAGCTGTAAATAATGCCACCTATAATAAGCCCCATGATACTGGCAAGGCTCCCAAAGCTGTTGGCAATGCCTTGTACATAGCCTTGGTAGTGTGGTGGGGGTATTTTGGCTAAAATAGACAAAAAAGAAGCCCACATCAGCCCATTGCCCAAAGCAAAAAAGACTGTAGAAATATATACCAACCATAAATGACCGGTACTGAGCAGGATAAAATGAAAAATCAAAATAAAGCTACCTGCTATAGTCAATACTTCGTCTGATAGCTTTTTGGATAAATGGCTAAGCAAAGGGCCTTGTACCGCCACCATTAGCCCTCCTAAAATAGAAAAAAAGATGCCTAAATTCATAATGCTCCAGCCAAGCCCGTCTTTAGCTATGGCGTGAATAGGAAAAGCAGTATAAAAAATATTGAAACCTAAAAAGATAAGGAAATACAGTAAAAACATGTAAGGCAGGTGGGGTATTTTGATTACATCTTTAAAGCGCACTTTTTGGGGGTTTTCTACCTCATAACAATCTTTATGGGCTTGTGAAAGTATTTTTTCGAGCCCTTCTTTTTGAATGTGACTATCTATGGCAGTACACTTAGACTCAGGCAGGTATTTATAGATAACAAATACTGCGACAAATGAAATGGCTATAGCCGCCAATACCGGAATAATTTCGCCAAAAGAAGTGGCACCCAGTGTGCCTGCCAGCAAGGGTCCAACAATAAACCCCAGGTTGGCCGAAGCAGATAATTTACCAAAATTAGCCTTTCGGTTAGTGTCATTAGATATATCGGCAAGGTAGGCGTTGGCCACCGATACATTGCCTCCGGTGAGCCCGTCGAGCGCTCTTGCCACAAATAAGACCAACAAAGGAATGGTAATGGTAAATAGCCCAAAGGTACCAGAGTTGAACTTTGCCAAGGCTTGAATAGGAATGAGCAGTGCAACTAAAAATATAACCCACGAAAATAGCGTACCTGCCTGACTGAGCAATAAAATTTTGCGCCTGCCATGTGTATCAGACCATCTGCCTAGTATAGGAGCTCCCACAAGTTGGAAAGTGGGGTAAACAGCCCCTAGTACCCCATATATAATGGCGTTGCCACCGAACCGAGTGACCAAAAATACCAAAAAGGGCAAGATAATGCTGTAGCCTAAAGTGCCAATAAAATTGACCAATAATAAAGGAAATATAGAAGGGGTTTGGGTGGTAGATGTAGTAGCCATAAGTTAATATTATAAATCCAGATGGGGGTAGAGGTTCGTAGGTATTACAAAATCTTGTGCATAAGATACGAATTTGTTTTAATAAGATACGGTTACATTGGGCAATAATTCAACCATAACCGTTCTACATTTTTTGTAGGTGGTTTTCAAAATTAAAAAACATTATATCAGGAAGTTTGTTGTATATTTGAAAAGCTTAAAAAGTTCTGATACTCGTTGAAAAATCTCGATTGTAAGGAGATAACCTGGGGGTATAAACCTGTTTTAAATACATAACATTGTTATCTGCAAATACAAATATATCTACCAATGAAGAAGAGCTGGTCAGGTTGCTGAAAAGCAAAGACAGGAAAGGCTTTGCCCTGCTGTATGATCGCTATTCTGGAGCACTATATGGTGTGATTTTGAAAATTGTAAAAGTAGAAGAGGTGGCGCAGGATGTGTTACAGGATAGTTTTGTGAAAATCTGGAAAAAAATCCAGAGTTATGATACTACCAAAGGCACGCTGTTTACCTGGATACTGAACATTGCCCGTAACACGGCAATTGACAAGACCCGCTCGAAAGCATACAAGCAGCAAGCTAGTGTGCTGGACATAGACAAAGGAGCTACCGTAGCTGCGGCAAGCCGGGGGAATAAATCAAAAATTGATTTTATTGGAGTTGACAAGGGCGTGGCACAGCTAAAGCCAGAGTATCAAGAAGCCATTGACTACATTTATTTTAAAGGCTATACTCACTCAGAGGCTGCCGAAGCCTTAGAGTTACCCTTGGGTACTCTCAAAACCAGGGTGAGAATGGCTATTCAGGAATTGAGAAAATTAACTTAACGACAACTTGGACATACAAGCTTACATATCGTCGGGGATCATAGAAAACTACGTTTTAGGAGCAACTACGCCCGAAGAAAACGCTGAAATAGAGCGTTTGGCACAAGAGTATCCTGAAATACAGCAAGAGATAGAAGCAAACAAACACGCGCTGTTGGCGTATGTGCTTGACTTTGCCGAAGAACCCCCTGCCGACATTCGTGACAAGGTATTGAGCAAACTTGATCAGTTGGCAGACGAAGAAGAAACAGATGATGACAACTTCGCTATAGAGAAAGAAATAGCCGATATTCAGGAGGCTCCCTCTAGGCAGCTATTCCCTTTCAAAACTTATATGGTAGCAGCATCCTTTGTGTTGCTAGTGGCCAGTTTTAGCGCCAATGTATATTTCTATAGCCAGTGGCAACAAACTAAAGACAATTTGAACGTGGCATTGCTGGATAAGCAAATGATGGCTAACACCCTCAAAACTAAAACTACTCAACAGAGTCAGGTTTTGGACCAGGTAAAAGAGGAATTGGCTATTCTGAAAAGCCCTGCCATTGCCTCGGTAAAACTTGCCTCAGTAGACGGTGCGCCGCCTTGTTCGGCAAAAATTTATTGGGATACCAAAACCAAATATGTGTATATAGACGCGAGTAAATTACCCGAACCTCCTAAAAATAAGCAGTATCAGTTGTGGTACATTGATGGTAAAAATACAGTAGACGCTGGGGTGTTTGATATGGGTAAAAAATCTGACCATTTGCAAAAACTCAAGCTGGTGCCCAATGCCCAGGCTTTTGCCGTAACTCTGGAAAAAATGGGAGGGGTGCCTAAGTCAGAAGGTGACCTGTATGCCTTGGGTAAAATGGAAAACGAAACAAGAGAAAATTAGCCAGTGATTTAGTTAGGCTATCAATAATTGAGGCAAAAACAGACAACGATTATCTGTAACATCTTTAAGCAATGGATCAGGCATTTGGTGTAATATCAAATGCCTGATTTTTTTATGCTTAACTCACTACTTCATAACTCTTGACCTCGATACCGGTTCCCCACATAAACACCGACATTTGTTGGGCAGACTCCTCTGCTTCTATTTTTACTTTGAGCCCCTCTACCTGAAGTGCTTTAGGCATATTGGTAGGACGCCATTTTTTGTCATCATCGCCTATGATGCCCCAAAAACCAGGTCCCAAATGTTGAAATACTACTTTTCCGTTGATTGTCATATAGTTGATTTATTTTTTTGTAAAATACCTACCACCAGGGGTAAGCGCAAAAACGATTTCCAATATAGTCAGAATCGAAAAAACAAGCCCCATAAACTGTAGTTTCGCTTAAAATATGATTTTGTAATTAACATAATTTAAGTTATAAAACAAAACTCTACATTTTTGCATCATGTAACTTGGAATCTAGGTTCGGTACCTTGCTTTTGGTAATAGTGTTTCAGATGGAGGTAAAAAATAAAGAGGGGAGAAGGCAGACATCAATAAAGTACAGTCCTTAAGCAAATTTTCAGTAACTATACCAACCCCCATCGTGCCAGATGAGGGTTGGTGTGACCAGGTAAATATTTAGGGAGTAATCATTAAATAAAGTACGTATTTTGGGTACTCCCCTAATCCTCAGGGCTAAATACATAATATGTTTTGCCAACCTTTAAGCGTGTGTTTCTTCGGAACTTGTTCCAACGACGAAACTGGGCTTCAGTAATTTTGTGCTTCTTACAAACCAAGGCAACCGTATCGCCAGCTTTGGCAATATAAGTAACTACAATTTCATTATTTTTTTTGAGTTTATCCTTTTTAGTAGGAGCGCTTGTGCCTTTAGGAGCAGCTATGTAATAGGTTTTTCCTGCATAAATTTTGTCTTTTCGTTGAAGCTTATTCCAGCGACGAAAATCAGCACTGTTGATACCAAACTTTATACAAATCTCTGAAACTGTATCGCCATGACGTACTTTGTATTGACCGTTTTTGCTTTGGGCAATGGTTTGTACAGGTTTTTGTACATAATAGGTTTTTCCTGCATAAATTTTTGACCTGCGTCCCAAACGGTTCCAACGACGAAAATCTGCAGTAGAAATGTTAAATTTCACGCAAATCTCTGATACAGTATCGCCTCTTTTAGCCTTGTAGGTTTTTACCTTTTGAGCTTCTTTTACCTCTTCTTTTTCTTTTATATCATTTACTACCGCTACCTGGGGTTTTTCTGCGATTTGGATGGTGGGTGGTGGACTTACATGATAGGCTTTCTCTACCAAAAGGCGGGCATCTTTTTCAAGCTGATTCCAGCGCATAAACTCGGTAACGTGAATCTCAAATTTACGGCAAATCTGAAAAAGCCCATCGCCTTCCTGAGCCAGATACTTCGCGCGTACAATGGGTGGTTCTACATAGTAGTATTGGTTGGCGTAAATTTTATTGTTGACTGCAACCCCGTTCCAACGTTTAAAGTCGTCGTGGTTGAGGCGATACTTCTTACACAATTTTATTAGGTTTTCGCGGCGTTTTGCCAAATGGTGTTTGCGTTGTTTTACCTCGTTTACACTTACTTCGCCATTCCCCAACTCATTGCCTTGTATAATATCATAATTGAAAGTATGCTCGTGTTTTTTCGGGTAACCCGCTATCAAAGGTACAACCTCTTGTACAATAATTTTGAATGATAGCAGGTTGTCCTGGCTACTCTTCATCTCAAAATTACCCAAAAGGGTAGAAGCATTCTTGCTATATTGTTCAGGTTGAGCTTGATAAGCTTTTTGTACCTTTTCTAAAAACGATTGTACGTGCCCATACAGCAGGTTTTTCACCTTTTTATTCAGCGATTTAGCCAGTACTGGATAATTATTTTCCAAAAACTTGGGGTAATTGATCTGGATGGTATAATAAGGGCAGCCGCCTGCAGCACAATAAGATTTCTTTGCCAAACTGTCCTGGTCAAAGTTTACTGTACCTATATTGTCTTGAGTGTATGCAGGTGTACAAAGCACCAGTAGTAGCCATAATACTCCCCCAAGTGGTAAACTGAGTATAATTTGTTTTTTCATGTTCAATTGTTTCATATCAAAGTGTATACTATTTCGGTAGCGTTTGTTTGAGTGTTTTAACGCTAAAAAACTTTTTTTTGTGTTTCGAAAACAAAACTGCGTAATTTTTTATTACGCCAAAAGCGTGTAGTTAAAAAACTCTAGTAGCATATTTGTGAAAAACCAGGGGGGGTGCCTTACCTCTCTCTGTCTGCTAAAACCAGTGGAGCTACAGGGGCTGCCTAAATTTTTTTTGTTGGTAAAAAGTCAACTTAAGGAAAAGAGAAAACTTAGCGAAGTTTTTTTTGGTTGGAGTAATCTGTGAACCCCCTATTTTTTTCAAAAAAACAAGTTATTTTTTTATGACCATCTCCTTTCCCGCTTCACCCCACGAGATAGGCTTTGGCTATCAGGCAATTCGCTCTTTTTTGTGTGGAAAAATACGTTTTTACAAGCTTTACATGTTAAGTTTTAACATCGAAAAAAATTACGAAAACTTGTCGGTTACAAGGGCTTTTTTGTAAGTTTAAATTTAGTTTGAAAACAACCTGAGAATGGTTTGCTCAAATGGATGGCTTTAGACTTCTGGAGTAGTTTTTGAATGCTGAGATTTCCTGGAAAGATCGATTTGTGTACATATAAAACCACTCTCAATACTTACAAAATGTGACCTTCAAATTTGCAAAGATGGGGAGAGCAACTGTTAAATATACAAGCAAAGGTGCAGGTAAGTATACAATAAAAGAATCAAATATTTAAAACATATAAACCTCATTATCAGTTAGTTATATTAAATTCAATAATAACTGACTAACAACCAGTTAGTTAGTTTGTACTCTCCTTATTATACCAAATAATATTCTCGACGTTTGACAAAAGCCTACGAGAAGAACTGATGTAAATTTCATATTTTTTTGATGTTTTTTTTACTCTGAAAACTAGCTAGTTATCAGCAAATGCTGCTAATGTTACTTTAGCAATAGGGAACTTTTGCTTGTGATTTTAGCTTTTTAATCGTAACTTATAAAAGATTTTTAAACCGATATACCCAAATAAAGAGGCGAACATATGCAAGTAATTAAACGCGATGGCAGACGCGAGTCTGTAAGATTTGATAAAATTACGGCACGTATTGAGAAGTTGTCATATAGCCTGGCGCGCGACTATGTGCAGCCGGTAGAGGTAGCCAAAAAAGTCATCACTGGAATTTATGATGGAGTGACTACTGTTGAGTTGGATAACCTTGCCGCCGAAACCGCCGCCACTATGGCAATTAAGCACCCTGATTATGCGATTCTGGCAGCTCGCATAGCCATTTCCAACCTTCATAAGACTACTTCTAAAGTTTTTTCAAAAACAATGAAAGAACTTTATGAGTACATCGATCCGAAAACTGGAGACAAAGCAGGGCTTATCTCAGACGAAACGCACGCAGCAATTCAAAAAAATGCTGCTGTGCTGGATTCCTCTATTATCTATGACCGTGACTACAACTACGATTACTTTGGGTTTAAAACCCTGGAGCGTTCTTATTTGCTAAAAATGGACGGTCAAGTAGTAGAGCGCCCTCAGCACATGCTCATGAGGGTGGCAGTAGGCATTCATGGCGAAGATGTAGACAAAGTACTGGAAACGTATGAATTGTTGTCGGGCAAGTGGTTTACCCACGCTACTCCTACGTTGTTTAATGCAGGCACTCCTAAGCCTCAACTGAGCAGCTGTTTCTTGCTTACTATGCAAGACGATAGCATTGAGGGCATTTATGATACCTTGAAACAGTGCGCCAAAATCTCTCAATCGGCAGGAGGTATTGGACTCTCTATTCATAATGTGCGGGCTACTGGCTCTTATATCAAGGGCACCAATGGCACCTCTAATGGAGTGATTCCTATGTTGAAGGTTTTTAACGACACGGCTCGTTATGTAGACCAAGGCGGCGGAAAGCGTAAAGGAGCCTTTGCGGTTTACCTGGAACCCTGGCACGCTGATATTTTCGAGTTTTTGGACTTGAAAAAAAACCACGGAAAAGAAGAGCTAAGAGCCCGTGATTTGTTTTATGCCATGTGGCTGTCTGACTTGTTTATGAAACGCGTAGAAAACGACGACACCTGGTCATTGTTTTGCCCCAATGAAGCTCCCGGCCTGCACGAAGTTTACGGAGAAGAATTTGAAAAATTATATGAACAATATGAGCTTGAGGGTAGGGCACGCAAGGTGATCAAAGCGCAAGATTTATGGTTTAAAATTCTTGAATCACAAATTGAAACGGGTACGCCTTATATGTTGTATAAAGATGCTGCCAACGAAAAGTCGAACCAGAAAAACCTGGGAACGATCAAGAGCAGTAACTTGTGTACCGAGATTATGGAGTACACCAGCAAAGACGAGGTAGCAGTTTGTAACCTTGCTTCTATTGCCTTGCCTAAGTTTGTAATCGATGGCAAGTTTGACCACCAAAAACTATATGAAGTAACTCAGGTAGTAACCCGCAACCTGAACCGCATCATTGACATTAACTATTACCCGGTAAAAGAAGCCGAAAATTCTAACTTGCGCCACCGCCCAATTGGTATTGGGGTACAAGGGCTTGCCGATACGTTTATGATGTTGCGTATGCCGTTTGACTCTGAGGAAGCTAAAGGTTTGAACAAAGATATTTTCGAAACCATTTATTTTGCTTCTATGACTGCCTCTATGGAACTTGCCCAAAAAGAGGGAGCGTATGAAAGCTACAAAGGTTCGCCTGTTTCTGAGGGTATTTTCCAGTTTGACATGTGGGGAGTAAAGCCGGAATCGGGTCGTTGGGATTGGGAAGCCTTGCGCAAAGACGTGAAAAAACATGGAGTACGCAATTCGCTGTTATTGGCACCTATGCCTACTGCTTCTACCTCGCAGATTTTGGGCAACAATGAGTGTTTTGAGCCTTATACCTCTAACATTTACACGCGTCGCGTACTTTCGGGCGAATTTGTGGTAGTAAACAAGCACCTGCTGAACGATTTGGTAGAGCTGAACTTATGGGGCGGAGATATGGAAAACCGTATCAAGGCTGCCAATGGTTCGGTACAAAACATTCCAGAGATTCCACAAAACCTGAAAGATATTTATAAAACAGTGTGGGAGATCAAGCAAAAGAATATTGTAGATATGGCTGCCGAACGTGGTGCTTTTATTTGCCAAAGCCAAAGCTTGAACATTCACATGGAAAACCCAACCTTTGGTAAGCTTACTTCTATGCACTTTTACGCCTGGAAAAAGGGCTTAAAAACCGGTACTTATTACCTACGCACTAAGGCAGCTGCCAAGGCTATCCAGTTTACCGTAGAGAAAAAGTATCAGGAGGAAAGCAAGGGAAAGATTAACGGGCAGGCGGATTTAGTAACTACTACCGCCTCAGCGTCTGCCCATCAGCATGGTAGTGTGTCGGAAGAGTACAATGTAGAAGGACAAAACTGCTCGATTGACGATCCAGATTGCGATTCTTGCGGAGCTTAATTAGTTTTTGTCTTCTATATATTTAAAAACCCCCACTTTCATTTTTGAGCTTGGGGGTTTTGTTTTTCAAGCAAGTCATTTATACAATACTTGTAAGCTCTATTGATAAGTTCAAGAGAAGCTTCATCAGTTTTTTACCATAGAACAGTAAATTATGAAAAATAAAATCAAGAAGTTTAAGAAAGTAGTGATTTCCAAAAAGCAATTAAGTACATTGAAAGGAGGGCTGTTAAGCGGCAGGCTTGATGAACTTGAGGGTGACCTGAGCTGGCACGAGTCCAACTGTGACAAGTAATTGTCTTGAAAAATAATCTACCTAAAAACCCCTACCTTCATTTTTGAGCGTGGGGGTTTTGTAATTTAGTGAG
>NZ_CANLRP010000141.1 GCF_947493425.1 uncultured Microscilla sp.
CATCTCTCCAGAACAAGTCAATGATGCCCTAAACAGGTTTTCATTTGGTAACGAATAATCTGTAGAGTTTTAAGATACTTAGGGATTTTAAAAACAAAAAAAGCATAATCAAGAAGTTTTTTGAAAATCCTGATGTTGCTTTTTATTAATTATCTAGTGTCGTTCCTACAGACTTGTCATTACTTAGTTCTTTCAAGTCTTCTTCGAAAGACTTAAAAGAGCTGGAAGCTGGGCTGTTTTTAAATTGAACAGGCTTCGCATACTTTGCTATCGCAAAACAAGTCACAGACTTGTCATTACTTGATGCTTTCAAGTCTTCTTCGAAAGACTTAAAAGAGCTAGGAGAGACTCAGAATAATAATTCAGCCAATTCAGGGTATCTATAACTGAACAAATTACGAGCATCTTTATTATGATCAATAAAATCACTCCAGAATCCTTCATAAGCAAAGCTTTCTGGTAAAATTGAAAAAAGGCTCTGGTTATTTTTAAAAATGACCCAATCATCATCCACTGTTTGAGTTATTATTTCAAATAAATTTTCAGGATAGATTGCAGTAAGCCCATTATCATTAATCACCCGATATTGAACACTGGACTTTAACGAATCACTAAACATTACTTCTACACCAAAATGAACAGATATGACTTCATATTTCTTTCCTATAGTAAGGTTTTTATAACTTGCTATTGAATCTTTTCTATTTGATATACAATTAATTACCATAATACTTCTTATTTCTTTTTACCTGCTGAACGAATCTCATTATCAAGAAAATCTATCTTCTTAGGGGCTTGTTTAAAATAATCGTTATTCAAATAAGTCTTATAGTCATAATAGTAAACCTTACCAGTACTTTCATTGTAATAATAATGTAATTGAACCCTATTCTTACCAGAACCGTGACTGAAACCCATCTTATTCCAATCCTTCAATTTACTACCATCTGAGACTAAAAGCTTTCTTAAGGATTGATTACCAAGATCAGCCCCATTAATTATTGCTTCTGAATTTCCAATAATCTCAGGATTTATTTTTCCATTAGCAGTGTATAAACTACCTTTTTCTGCTTTAGCTAAGTCTGCTTTATATTTCTGGAAGTAAGAAGAGTTTTTACTGCTACCGTTTCTATTTCCACTTCTACGCACAGAAGGTTGCTTAAGCACCATCAAAGTTCCCATAACACTCGTAACAAGGATCAATGGGTCAGTCCATTGAGCCTTGACATTATCAACGGCTGATTTATAAATATTACCGTCAGGTCTTCCTCCCAAGGCTATACCAGCCTCATACACTCTTGATCTCCAACCACCTGTGGAAAAGTCACCAGAAACAAAATCACTTACACGGTCAGCACCTACTATATGCGTGAAACTATGTAACATAACACCGTTGGCATTGCGCCCATGAAGCTGTTTAGCTACAAAGTTACCTTTGTTAGGCCCACTCGTAATGGCATGAAGCGTAAACTTACCCCTATCATTCATGACTCTTTGAAAGGAGCTTTGATCATACATTCCAATTTGGGTGTCCATGAAACTATTTCCTATCTCATGAACCTCTTGAACAGGTACAGCTTCCAACCCATCCAAATCAATCGCCCAAACTGGCGTATTACTCGCAAACTGATAAGGCGTCAGCTCCGGATAACTTGGACTCAACGGATCAACACTCAAAAACTTTCCAATCGCCGGGTTATACAAACGGAATCCATAGTCTTGAATCAATTTGCCCCACTCCTGGTCGTTTTCTTTGCCGTTGAACCCATAACGGTAATCGCCAAAGTCGGTGTTGTGGAGGGCAATATTTGTAGCCTCCAGCAAACTCCCCACATTAGGAGTAGGGTCGGTCAGTTTGAACACTACCTGGGTTTTGTCGCCTATAGCCTGGTAGCCTACCTGGTGGCTGCCCGCTGTCGTAAACACTTGCTCTTTGAGCACCTGCCCACTCACCGAATCTTTGACCGTTACAATCAGCTGATTGTCGCTGTTGGTTTCCAACGCCAGGTCAAACCCAATTTGGTAAGTGCCCTGTACTTTCGAGTCATGGGTTTTGCTTGTTTCCCACAATGCCGTGGTAGGTGCCGTGCTCAAACTCACCTTAAGGGCATCCGCGTTTTGCTGAGGGTCACCCTCCCAACCTTGTTGGGTAGCCACTGCCCAGGCAGCAGGTAAGGTAGCCGTAGTGAGCATTGGGTCAATCTCATCGCCGGGCTGTTCCATCCCAAACGGATAGTAATTCTTAAACGTCCGCACATTGGCGTATTCGGTAAACAAGCCGTTGTCTTCTACATAACGCTTTTGGTCAGTCACTACCAAGCGCACATTGCCCAAATGATCTTTGAGTTCGTAGCGTTTTTCACCCACCAAACGCGCTACCGCATTGGTAGTGCCAGGTACATTGCTCAACAATCGATTGGTTTCTATCGTACCCAAACGCTCGCTTCCGTACAAACTTAACTCTTTTTGGGTAGTTTTCCAGGTACTATTGGTTTGGTCATACGCCTGGTCATAAATCGCCAAAGTATTGCCGTCTACATCGCGGGTGTAATAACTCATTTTAACCTTGGCGGGAGCATCGGTAAAGCTTCTTACAAAACCTACCCTGTTATCAGTGGCTGCCACTATAGTAGGCGAATAGCTCACTTCTTTTTTGAGGCGATTGCCACCAGCATCGTACCAATAACGAATGTGGGGCTTTTTAGAAGTGGCAGTGGCAGGTCGTACCTCGCTTACCTTGCCCTGTATGTTCCACACAATCACAATGTCTTCAGCGTGGTCGTGTACCAGGTTGCCTATGTCATCGTAGTCGTATTGGTTCGTCCCTGTAACCTCTTTCTCAATTTTGTTCCCTGTTACCGCATCAGTTACTTTGTCCAGTTGGTTGATTGGCTGGGCAATACCGTTGATGGTTTTGGTTTTGTAACTATAGGTCAAGTCGTCCAGCAAGCTGCCCGTTTTATCGTAGCGTTGCAGGGTCAGCAAGTTGCCGTTGCCATCGTAGCTATAGTTAGTGTGCCAGGCATTGTTAGTAGCTGCGGTTGCCCAGGCGGTGCCGTTCCACTCATACATGTTCGCCGTTTTTATCCGGTTCAGGCGGTCGTACTTATACTGAAACGCCCTTTGTATTTGTTGATTTTGGCTCACGCCCCGCAAAGCACTCGTCCAGGTAGCAATATTGCCATTGTAGAGGTTACGATTGGCGCCCGGTTTTAAAGTATAGGCTCCAGTATGGGCAAACGCCGAAGTACCATTGCTGTGGACAAAATCGCCGTCGTAAAAAGTAAGCGACATGCCCCATACATCGGGGGCAAAAGCACTGCCCGATTTACCATCTCCGCCCAGGTCTTGGTTTACATCCAATATTGGGCTGTTCATTCCCTTGATCCATCCGTGGATGGTGTAGGCATAGTCTAGCCCTTGTATTTTATCTTCGCCCAACTCTATGCGTTTCAATGGTCCATGAATATAAAAATCATATTGGGCGTCTTTGTCCCAAATATAACCATCGCGCGAAGTTTCTACCAGGGTGAGGCGGTTGTCTTCGTCGTAGCTATAGCGATGCAAGAAACGGTCGACTCTACTGGCATCATCGTTGAACCTTGCCTTGAGTATTTTGCCACTGATTAAGTCATAGTCGTAGGCAAGGTGCATGCGGTAGTTGAGTTTTTCGCTGCCCGTTTTGCCATTGTCTAAGCCTGGAGTTTCTTGCACCACCCAACGAGCATTGCCGTGCGGGTCGTAACTAAAGTAAGTGCGTACAGGGTCGGTGCTGCCTTGGTTATACGCCAAGGTATAGCTGATGCGGTTACGCAAATAAGTCTGGGTATTGGCTTCGTTAAAATAAAAGGCATTTTTACCCGCGTGTTGGTCGTTGGCAAAAGTACCTGGCACATTATAAAAGCTCAATACCTGCTCGCTCAACCCCGTATTAGGAAAGGCATTGTTGCCCGCCAGTGCATCGTTTAGGTTTACCTGCCCAATCTCAAAAGCATTGGTCGGGAAAGTCAGGGTTTGGCCGCCTTCGTTAAACTGGGTGGCACGCCCCGACTCTACTACCCTGCCCAAGGCATCGTAACGGGTGTAGGCATAAGCACTTTCTGCCTTTTGTTTGTCGTTTTGGGCAAAACGAATACGTCCCTTATTGTCGTGCACAAAATTGGTGGTACCACCGTCAGGGGTATGTTGGTTGACCATTTGCCCCAAACTATTGTAGTTATAAGTAGTGCGCATGGTATGTGCCGGGCGTTGGTCACGGGTAACCGTTGTCAGCGGTTTTACCCCAGCTGGCGGCACGGTTTGAGTCAATTGCCCGGCGCGGTCAAAGTAATACAAAGTATAGTGGTGCTGCTTTTGCTCAAAGGTGACCGATAGTTCATCATCGGGCGCCGCACAGTTGGCCTTGAACGTAGCCGCCAACCTATCTTGTTGGTCTTCTATGCACTTGCTGGTTTGTGTATTCATGGCTTCTTGCGCATCTCTAAACACTACATCAAAATCAAACCTAGGCAATTCGGGTTCTTTTGGTTTTACCTCTGGAGTTTTCCAGCGTAAGCTGATGTCATATATCCGCTTTATGCGTGGTTTTTCGAGGTGGGTATACTCTCCTTTGATCACACAACCATCCGGTCCGCTTATCTCAATATAATACCAGCCCTCGCTTGCCAGTTTATCTTGAGGAATGGTGTCTTTTATATCAGGTTCGGTAGACGATACCGCCGCCAATACACTGTTTTCATAAATCAAGGTATACCTGGAGGAATCTTGCTCATTGCCTGGGGTAAAGTGCTCATCGATAGGCAACTCGTACCAGGTAATCTTATAAGCCCCACTGGGGTATTGAGCTATTCCTTCAGCAGTTAGTTCAGCATGGGCTACTATGGCACATTCTTGTACAGCTACTTCTGCCACCAGCGAATCTACCAAAGGCTGGTAGGCATCAAGGGTAAACGTTTTTTCGTTGGGGCAAATGCCGCCTACAGTCACAATTACCTTATAGTTGCCCGGAGCGAGGTCTTCAATACTTGCCGCCGTAATTACATTGCCCTGGTCATCTTTCAGTACCGTACCATCGGCTTGCTGCCATTCGTAGGTCACGTCTTTTTTGGCACCCACCACTACTACCCTGGCTTGGCTGTCGTTGGCATCGATGCAGCTCTCTGGAGTAGTATTCATGGTAATTTCTACCTCCAGGTCTTCTACCTCAAACTCTACCAACTTTTGGCAATTGTAGTTGCTCAATCCTCCGTAAAAGTAGGCGGTATATTTGCCTACGCCTACATTATCTACCTCCCAGATATAGCCTGTAGGCAAGCCAGGTTCGGTTTTGCTGGCTACCAGCCCCCCGCTTTCGTTGTACAACTCCATTTTAAATCCGCCAGCAGGCGTCAGACTCAAGTCGTTGGTAGTAGCTCCTACCTGAAACTGAATAGTTTTAGTTCCCGAAGCCTCACACACATACTGGGGGTCATCGCCAAGCAATGAGGTGGTCATTCCCAAAGTTGCAAATTTGATATTTTTACGGGCTTCGCAATAGTTTACTCTACAAGTGGTACAACCTGTACTTACTGGGTCCAGGTTTTCGTACGCCTTTAGTACCAGGGCATATTCGGCACCTTGCACCGGACTGGGTACTGTCAACACCACATCGTCTACCGCCAGTACATTGCCTGCGTTGCTGATCACGGTTTCGGGTACTATTATATTGCCTTGTTCGTCGAGCAAGGTATAGGTATAATCGGCAAAGTCGGTGGGTACTTTACCCGTGCGAATGTCAAAACGGATTTTGCTGTTGGCAAATAAGCCCATTTTGCTGGCATCGCAGCTCACGGCACTCGTTTCAATGCCTGTAATTACCGGGCTGCCATCGGTTACGGTGTTGCTACTGGTGGCTACACACCCTTGGGCAGTAGTCAGGCTTACCTGGTAAGTACCCAAAGGCAAACTACTCAGCTTTAGAGTACCTACAGTAGCCGTTTTATTAGAAAAACTATTGTATACAATGCCATTCTTTAGCACGGTATAAGTAGCGGCTCCGCTAAAGTTCAGGTCAAAAGTAAGCTCACCCCCCATGGCATTCAGGCAAGTAGTAACACTGGCTGATCCGGAGGTTACCACTGGCAATGGATGTACAGTAACCGCCAGTGCATTGCTCAATGTACCTTCGCCACAAGCATTGCTTCCCCTTACGGTGAGTTGCCCACTATGGCTTAGGGCAAAACTATAAGCAGGCGTATTGGTGGTTTGTATGGTAGGGGCAATATTGTTGTCGTCAGGGGTAAACGTCCAGATATATTGACTGGCGCCTGCAATGGCAGTAGTATTAAAAGCAACCGTTTGGTTGGCACAGTCGGCGGTAGCCCCTGTAATCGTACCCGTTCCAGTAGGTGCGGCACCTATAGCTACAGTACGTGTCACCACAGCAGTAGTGCCGCAACTTCCCGTACCACTTACTTTGATGGTACCACTGGTATTGCCCGCCAGAAACGTTACCGCCACTTCAGGAGTGTTGGTAGTAAATGTACCCGTTCTTCCGGTGCCTGCTTCTTCAAGCCCCGCCGAAAGCTCCCAATTGTAGGTAGTTACACCGCTTACCCCGGTAGCCAGGTAGTTTTGGGTAGTACCTGTGCACACACTTGTGGTGCCCGTAATGCCTGTGAGAGTAGCTGCACCTTTGTTGCTAAACTTGGCCACAAAACCATCTACGCCACCTTTGCCATTGCGCACAGTGGTATTGCCATAAGTAGCTGTAGTGTTGAGACCACCTACCAGGTATATTTCGTCTTGCGACAACAGGTTAATGTTGCTCACCCAAAATGGTGAGGAAGTACCTACCTGAGGTCCGGTAATTTTTTTATCTATTTTCGTTACGGTACCATCTGCCTTGTAGTGCGCTACAAAACCCACCAAACCGTTGCTTTGCAGTAGTTGTTGATTAGTACCGAGGTAGGTTTGCCCTTGCGACCACCCGCTTAGGTATATCCCTCCTTGAGGAGCAAGCGCCATTCCGTAGGTAGCTACCCCAAAAGAGGGGTTACCCGCCTGTGCCCATTGTAGGTTGCCTTGCGCATCATACTTTACCAAAAACATGTTAGTTACTCCACTAGTGGTGGTCAATTGCTGCCCATCAAAGGAAATATTTTGTTTAAAATGTCCTGTCATATACACGTTTCCGGCGGCATCTACTATAGCTCGGTTTAGCCCGCTTTCGTTGCCACTTCCTCCCCCCGATTTTATCCAGGCAAGCGTACCAGCAGGAGTATATTTGGCAACAAAAAAATCTTGCAACCCTTTACTTTCAATGGATTGTCCGGAAAAGGTACTAGTATCCGCAAAATTACCCAACAAATAAGCGTTTCCGGCTTGGTCTACCTCCATATTATAAGCGTGGTCAAGCATATCGCTTCCTCCACTTTGTGCCCACAAAAAGTTTCCGTTGGCATCGTATTTTGCCAAAAATGGATCAGATTCGCCAACTGAGGTCATTTGTTTTGCCCCATTGAAATCTATGGTGCTATAAAACCAACCACTGACAAACACATTGCCCGATGGATCTACTTTTACTCCTTTGCCTTGCGCTACGTTGGCATCGCTGCTACGACTCACCCACTGCAGGTTGCCCTGGGTATCATACTTGGCCACAAACATATTAGAATTTAATACATTATGGGGAGTAGGGGTAGATACTACAATGTGGTCGAAAGTAGCAATGCCTTTGAAAAAACCCGTCACGTATACATTTCCGGCGGCATCTACATCTATGTTATTGCCATAGTCATCGAGGTTACCCCCCGCTTTTTTTGCCCATTGCAACTGCCCAGCCGATGAGTATTTTGCCACAAACAAGTCAATAGCCCCACTGTTGGTGAGGGTTACCTGATGGACGCCTTCTCCTAAGGTAAATGCGTGGTTAAAAACCCCCGTTACATACAGGTTTCCGGCAGCATCGGTAGCCGAGGCATACACATCTTCATAACCTGTAGAGCCCAATTGACGCACCCACACCAAGTCATCGGTTTTGAGCGTCACAGTATCACTCACGGTAGTACAGCCTCCGTTTTGCTTTACTTTTAGGTAATATTCGCCATCGCCCAAATTGGCAATGGTAAAAGGAGAAGCGTTTACTGCTATATCTTGGTGGGTACTTACCTCTTGCCCATTTTTAAACAAGGTATAAGACACCCCGTCGGTGGTTACCTCAATGCTACCGTTGGCCGCTGTGCTACAAGTGTTTTGCTGGGTAATGGCAAGGGCTACGATAGCCGCTGCTTTTTTGGTGACCGTTAAGGTGCTTTCGGCTCCAGCATTGCATTGGGCATTGTTGCCTTTCACGGCAATGTCTCCCCCATTGAAGCTGTCCAACACATCTACATTGATGAAGTTGTCTGGGGTATTGATGATACCACTGGCTCCTGTACCCGATTGTATCATTCCCACGGGCAAAGTCCAGATATATTCATTGGCACCACTCAAGGCAACCACCGAATATTGGAGGTTTTGGGTAGCCACGCATACCTCAGTTATACCACTGATGGTACCCACAGCCGCAGGCACTGGGTTTACAATGACAGTAAACTTACCGGGCAGGGTAGTACAACCATTTTTGGTATAAGTTACTTGTATTTCATTGCCTCCAGTAGCCGCATTGGTACCTATGTTTGCGGTAATTTGGTGGGTGCCTTGCCCTTGGGTAATGCTCCAACCCGCGGGTACAGTCCACTGATAAGTAGCATCGGCTACCAAAGGAACCGTATAGGTATGACTGGTGTTTTGGCAAGCAACGCTTCCGTTACCAGTAGTGCTAATGGGTCCTGCCTCTACCGCCTCCCCATAGGTAAGGTAGTGCGTGACGTTTGCCAAGGCATTGGTCGTTTGGTTAGCGGTCAGTGTTTCGTTGGCGGTGTCATGAGTAGTGTTCAATGTTTGCCATTCGGTATTGTTGTACCATATCAATACTGGCTTGGCAGGCAAATCACAAGCATTGGCAGTGCCCACTGCAGCCTGAAAGCTTACCGGAGAAGTAGCCCTTACTACCCAATGTTCGCAATCATTCATTTTATAACAAACCCCTCCTACTGCTTGCCCGGTGGGTTGGTTGCTTCCTTTGTAATAAGTGGTAATCCAAGCATTGGTAGACAAATTGCTCAATGTCAATGGCTGCAGTTGAGTGCCATCGCCCAGTGGAAAAGTAAAGTCTCCAGTGCCTTTTTTGCGTACTTGCCCCGATGCATGACTGATAGCTGATTCGTTCTGGTAATTCCCGTTGGTATCAAACGTGAGCACGCCACTGCTTTCGGGGGTTGCCTTGACCAAGCCTTGAGCAAACTCCAGGGTGCCTACAATATTGATATTAGTTTGAAGGTCTACGTGGTTAGAAGCTTTGTCAATCTTCAGGTGATGAAAGTCCGCCTCTCCGGTTTTGCCTGCTACTGCTTTGATGGTTTGCAGGTTGTCTCCTTCTAATATGGTTTGCCCACCACCTGCACCAAACACAATTTTGCCCACAGTAGTGCTTCGCTCCAGAATAAGGTCATGCTGGAAACGGTGAGTTCCTGCTCCGTGTGCCATGTGTAGCTTTCCGTGACCTTGTACCCTTAACAGCAATGCCCCATGATAAGTATTAAGTGTGTCATTGGCCATGTACCAGTCATGAGCTCCAGAGTGGTTAATAGTTACTTGCTTGTGGTAAATGTCACCATTGATGGAACCACCAGGGTAAAAACCAGCCGAAAAAGACACATTGTTATGATAAGTAGAGTTTTTGCCAATGATTCGTACTGCCTTTACTGAGAGTTCACCTTCCCACTGGTTATTTGTCAAATGCACGTTTTGTCCAGCATGCAGCTCTTGAGGGGCATTTCCTTGCTGGTGTACATTTTTAATATCGAGCACCGCAGGATAGTAATTATTAGGCGCCAGCTTTAGCGTTTTTCCATCAGGAATAATGGTGGTTTGATCCCCCCCAAAATACATAAGGCTTTTAGCGTGTCCCCCCACAGTTACATCCCCGTGAAAAATGTCTGGGTTTGTTCTGGAAACATACCAACCATAGTTACTTGAGTTAGAAACCGTAAAAGATGCTTCTTGATGATAGGTATTGCCATAACTCTGACTCTGAGGATAATAGCCTGCCTCAAACATGGCTTCTCCATGATATACAGAGTGAACCGTAATTGCCCTGGCATTGGCAGAAGTTACTGTAGATGCTTCCCAAATACAGGTGTTTAGAACCAGTGAGCCTTGAAGGTCAAAATGTTGTGGAGTACCTCCTTTTTGGTGTAGTTTGATGAAAGACAGACCAGCAAATGTTGAATTATTTTGGTCTATCAATATTTTTTTTCCATCCAACAAGATAGTTGTAAAGCTTTGACTTCCTATGGTTACATAAGTTACATTGTCTCCACCCACAACGATATTATCCTTAAATGTATCTGCAGTAGCATAGGAAACATACCAGGCTAATCCACCTTTACCTATAAAAGTAGCCTCTTGATGGTAGGTATTACCATTGCTATAAGACGTGTTAAGCATTTTGGTAAAACGCACCTTTTCGTAAAACTGTGAATTTGTTAAATTCACCTTCCTGGCAACAGTTTCTACCTCAGTAAACAAAGTAGCATTAGTAGTGGAGAAGTCATGTGTATTACTACCATTGCTTATCAATTTTCCACCATTGAGCTGCCCATTAGTAATCGTTGAACTACCATTGACCGTCAAGGTATTGGCAGCACCAATATTTACTGTGGCTACATCGGTCACCCAAAAACCTGCAGTTGTATGCGAGCCATTCAAATTTACGGTTCCTGCATTAATTTTTACGTGGTCGGTAGCCAAAGGCACTCGCCCCTGATCCCAGTTGGTGGCAGTGTTCCAATCGTTGTTGTTGTTGCCTCCCAGCCAGGTATTGTAAGTGACCTGGGCTTGAGCAAAGTGGCTGATGGCCAATAAGCTTACCAAAAGCAGACCTGCCTTCAGTGTAAACCAACGGCGCTTAAGTTGCCCTGGGCACTTGGTTGGTTGGTTTTTTTTCAAAGTTTGATGCTTGTTCATGGGTATAAAATTTTCAAAACGATGTTTTTTGTGATTCAAAAAGCGCAGGCTGTATCATAAGTCAGTCTTTCCCAAATTTGAGGATTTATACCTGTCAGGTTTTGAAAATCTGACAGGTATGGGCTAATATTCTTTATTATGATACAGCCCCGCCTACTTCTGAAGGTTTAATCTTTTTCAAATGCTTCCCCGTTTACCTTCACCTTGTTCTTTTTGGTGGTCTCATCGGTCGATATTTCTACCTTAAGCTTGGTCAGTGGCGACAAGTGGTCTCCCAGTGGCTTGTTGGGGTGGGGCATCGTGTTGTTTGCCTTATCGGTACTAATGCCTGTAGTGCCCGTTGGGTTTTGGTCCAGCGCAGAGGGTATCTTGGTAGTGCCACACACATTAGGCACATCAATCAATGGTGCCATCGTAGTTACCTCCAGGTAGCGTAACCACTCAAAATAACTCAAGGGCTTATCGGTAAAGTCTTTGATGTTGACGGTGTCGCCCAGGTAGTTTATAGTTACCAAGGTATCGGTAGTTGGGGTAAACGTACTGTTAACATTTCCTTGGTTTCGGTAGTGCATGAGTCCGTGCATATCGCTGGTGGCAACGCCTCCTCCCACGCCATATTCTATAATAGGTACCGTATAGGTTTTGGTAGTGTCGTGCAAGTATTTACACGAGGCGGTTTTTTCTCGATAAGAAGTCACCATTGCCCGACGCTTACATTCGTCTACCATTACATCTGCCAGTATTTTGATGTCTTCCTGAGATATTTGAGTTTCACTTCTTACATCGCCCTTGCAATCCACTATTTCGTAGCATTTTTTCTGAAGGGTATCTTGCAGCATTTTTATAAATACAATGCGGCTTGAATCGCAGAAGTTGACCACTTGTTGGTTCATTTTATTGATCTGAATCTCTACCATGGTAGGCAGGCGGTTGCCCTGATCATCCTTAAAACCATTGTTTTTCAATGCTTCATAGTCGTCTACTTTAGTATCACCTTTCCAGGTTTTTACCTCACCGTTGGCATCGATATATACCGGAGATACAAAGTCTTTGGCATTGACCAATTCATCATACTCGCCCTTGAGTCCGCCCGATTGAAACCTACGCAACATTTGCAAAAACACTTCTCGCTGGGCGGCTGTCCAGTCTTTGCCTGTAATATCGCATTGCACCTCGCCTATGCCACAAAAGTTGCAACCATCAAAATCTCGGTAACAAGTCAACACTTCTACTACTTTGTTGCTGTCTATGGCATAATGAAAATACTTGAAAGCATATACGGGGTCTAAAATATGAGCAAACCTGTTTTGTGAGCCCATCATCACTGCCCATTCGCGGTCAGGGTAGTAGTCTCGGTCGGTACCTTCGTATGCCTTACTGCGGCGCGCCAGGGCTACAGTGGCGGTATCAGCAAACACCTTTTGGTAGTAGTCGTTTACACTGCTGGCATAGGTACTTTGCTCAGTAGGCAAGCCCGACAGTATGTCCTGGCTCAAAGGGGTGTGGCTTCCTTGCCCCAAGTGTTGGTTATCAATAATTTTGGCAAAACGATAACCCGTACAGCTCAAAAACTCCTCTACCAGATGTTGCGAATACTCTATCTCAATTTTATTGTCGTTTTGATTGTTGGTGCCAGAAGTGATCTGTTGGTCACGCATTTTTTTGCTCAACTTACTTTTGAGCACTGTTTTCAAAAACCAGCGCACAAACGGGTTTTTGGGCAAGGCATCGTCAAAAGCGCCATCGTGTACTTTAGGGTCGCCTGTTCTCTCATCTACTTCTTTAGACACTCCCCCCGAACCCGCTTTGTAATTAATGGCAACGCTCCCATCAGGGTCTACTTGTGCCTTCAGCTTGGCAAGCTCCGATTGCCAGCATTTAAACAAGTCTTCAGCATAATATTGGGCAGTATTATCAGCGTTGTTGGCATCTACAGCAAGTTTCAGAGGCTGATTGCAAGCATCCTGGCGATTGGTTGCCAAGGTATCATACACTACATTGTTGTCTTTATCTTTGCCGCTGGCATTGTAAGTATCGGTCAGCATGTGGTGGGTCATCAGGCTAAAAGTGCCTGGCTCGTGCCACCCTTCCATATAAGGCGCCAAAAACTTATAATAAATATACTTTACCCGGTCTTTGGCTGCTTTTCGCGCTGCTGCCAAACTTTGGTTTTGTGTGTCTATGCCCAACAAGTTCAACTGATCTTGAGTAAGACCATCACCCAGGTAAATATAAGAGGCTTCGAAGGTGGCTTCGCTCATGAGTTTCCCGTTGGCGTTGGTTACCAATTGGGTAATGGTGTCAGAGATGTTGCCTATATTTTCGGGGACTATTTTCCAGAAAAAACTATAAGCAAAACCTTCAAAATCGGGAAAGAACTCGGTTTTGCCAGGCACAAACTGCACAAATGGATTGACCCGATATTTACCATCACCATCCTGATCTTTGAGTTCATATACCATATTTTTAAAATCGAACACCGTGCTCAGGTTAATAGGAATGCGCATGATGCCACAACCTGGGTTGGCTATTTCTATGTCGTAAGGCTCTTTAAGCGCCACAGCGTGTTGATCAGTAAAAAAGGGAGTAGTGCCTAAATCGTCCTGATACTTGGTATCCAATGCAGTAAAGTTTCCTGAGACTCTAGCTGCATCAATGTCATTTTGCAGGGTGGTTACCTTGTCGAAAAATGCTTGGATGTCACTGTTACACCTTACACTATCCATCCACTTACCCAACATAGCAATCAAAGGTTGAATGCTACCTGCCACGTTATTTTGGGCATTCAGTACTGCTGGGGGCAGTTGTCGAGTACCTGTCAAATTACGTGGGCTCAACTGCTTTTCTATCAAATAAGCTCCCGGCTCCAGGGTAAGGTTGGCAAATTGCGCATTTACCCCACATACCACGTTTATATCTTCACTAATCAATAATTGACTATTGGTCGCAAGGGGTTTCCAACCTGTACCGGGTGTAGTGCCCAGGTTTTTTACCCAAGGGGTGGCTGGGTCAGCGTCTTCATCTAGTTTGTGAATCACTATTCTCAACGAAAAATCGCAGCCACTCACGGGGTTGGTACAATTTGCCTTGTAGTCAAAAGTAAGGGGGCTTTCATTCACCAAGTACAAACGCTTGCTCGATACTACCTTGGTAAACCCTTGATGGTTGGAGTTAATCTTGAGGGTTTCGGTAGTTGCAGGTATTACCCCATCTTTGAGCCCGTCCATATTGTCTTGTTCCTGATAGGCAAGGCAAGTAGCAATCACTTTCCCTTCTTTAGAGGTGTAACTAATACTCGCCGTACCGTTTTGGTCTATATTAATGGTTTTGAGCACACTACTGGCAGCAGGTGCTTCGTCTCCAAACAACCGAATCAACTCGTGCTCGGTAGCAGTCGCATAAAAGGTTTTGACGGTTTTGCCCCCTCCTCCAATCATGTGGGTTTTGCCTACGCCCGATTGTTCTTTTACCTTGCCGTCTTGGTAAAACAAGGTGCGGGTAAATGCATATCCTTCGGCATCAGGAATCTGATTTTTTCCGGTATAATAATTAAAAGGGCTACCTGCGGTCTGGTCTATTTTGGCAGGGTTGCGGTAATTGGCATCCTTGTCAAAGTGTTTAGGGCGGTATAACTGATTGTTCTGGTTTTTCACCAAGCCTTCGTAATACCCTTTCAGCCCTTGGTTTTGCAAAGGTGCTGGCAAAGTAGCCATCACTGGGCGTCCACTGTAGTCATACATTTGCTGGGTAACCAAGGTGGTCTTTTTAGAAGGCAAATGGGTCTGGGTTTGCTTGGTTTGGTTTAACTTGTTGGCATAGGTAATACTTTCGCTTACCCGATTGCCTTCGGTAAAAGTACGGCTGTATATATTGTTGTGCCCTTCGTCAGGATCGGTAAAATGAAAAACATCTACTTCTTTCAGGTTTTTGTCTCTGGGTTTCAGGGTGCCATTTTTAAGATCAACTACCACCAATTTACCATTAAAAGAAGTGGAGCCTGGTATCTGCGCAGTAGACCACTGCCCCCAGTTTTTGGCATTGGCCATTCCGCCCGCATAACGCGTACCTATGGGGCGTACTCTCCAAACATAATACCCTGTACCTTCGGCAAGGGTCATCGACATGGCTTTCTCACTACTTTGAGTTTCTAAAGTAAGTGCTCGTTTCCAATCTATTTCGGTTAAAATAATGCGTTCTTGCTTGATTTGTTCTCTCAATTGCTCCCCTCCTGTTACCGTATTGATATTGGCAGACCAAGTGGACCAATCGTAACTGTTGTTATTAGGGTTTACATAGTTGTGCAAACGCAACACCTGGATTTGATAATTGGGCATGTAGTCATTACTGTTCCAACTAAATGTCGCTTTTTTTCCTTCAAGGTCTGCTTTCAGGTTGTTGGCGGTTACTCCTGTGGCATCTATGCCATACGCAATGTCATAGCTCACTACTACCCGAAGGTTGGCTTTGAGGGCATTTTCCAGGTTTTGCTTTTGAGTAGGATCTGCCACATTTACTGCTACCTGACGCGCCGTAATGAATACTTTAAACTCGTCAAAGTTGTTGATAGTGTTGGCAAAATCAAAGTGGTGCAGCCTTTCGGGTACCTTAGAACTGATCTCCAGCTGACAGTTGCAAAGATTTTGTATAAAGTTGCCCCCTTTTTCTCCAGTCACAGTTACCTCCAAGCTTGCGGTAAAATCCAAGTCCCCAAAACCGTAGGTTTCGCCCAGGTCTAGTTGTACCTTTAGCAATGCTTTGCCTACATTGGCAGACGGACTGACAGGCAAAGCCAAGCTTACTGTTTGCCCCACATTGGCGGCAGTTTGTGTGTATTGGTGGGTATAGTGGCTGTTTTTGTAAACTTGTGCATGGGTCCAGGTAAGCCCTACCACTGCCCAGATAACTACAGCAAATATATATTTCAAATGATTCATTTTGTTTCAAATTTGATTGTCAATAACGCGTTCGCCCCGTAAACGGGATTTCGGGCATAGCCCTCAACAATAACCCCCATAAGAAACCGGGACTTTGAAGCTGTCCGATTTAGAGCACGTTACTTAGCGACTTGTTTCTAAAGTATACCCTCGATACTTCCCCGCTTGAATGGCTGCCTGAGCAGTAGCAGGTACATATCCTTTGTAATGCGCATTGAGCTGTAAATAGTAAATCTCCTGATTCTCAAGTAGGTGGGCATCAGTAAAATGTACCACTTGTTTTTCCAGGTATTTTTTGGCTAAGTTAAAGTAGTACACTACTTTTTTTACTTTAAACCTTTGCTGTGCTTTGGGCGCCACCTGCATAGTGATAAGCTTGATCGGTTGCCCTTGGTAGGTGCCATCCTTTACTTGTACTACCTTGCTTTGCGCAAACAACTCTTGCTGTAGAAGGGTCATTTGTTGCGCATAAGCTTGTCGTTGTTTAAAGTCATTGGACGACACCGACTTATGTAGTATTAGTTTTTGAGGGTGAAACACCTGGTATAGGTTGCGCTCATCTTGATAAATACTCACCTGATCGGTTTCATACACCAACTGAGTGGCTCCAGCAATCATTTTCACCTCAGTTTCCTTATTTTCCAGGTACTTATTACGAGGCACCATCTTCATCCGCAAATGCATCAAATAATATTGCCCTGGTGCAGGAAACTGCACTTTTTTCATGTCCTGCATCCATTGTTGTAGGGTCTGATAATATTCCTGATGGCTTTGGGCGTTGCCCTGGACACTGGTCCAAAGCAACAACCCAGTCAAGAGGCATTGAATCACTCTTTTCATTTTCTTGGTTTTTTTGGTGTATTGTACTGAGTTTCCTGAATCGTTTTCAAACCCCGTTCGGTTTCTATCAACTTGCGGGTAAGCTGCCCTTGGTCGTTGTATTGGTAATACAAGCCAAAGTGTTCGTCGTCAAACTGAGTAAGCAAGCGTAACGACTTAAGGTCATATACATAGCAGGTAGTTTGTGCATCTAAAGGCTGAAACTTCACATCATCTACCTTTAATATTCTATTAAGGCTACTACTACTGCTTACCACCAGATCAAAGGTGTTGTAGATAAAAGCACTGCCCGGAATTTCGCCGCTAAACAAGACCCATTCACCTACTTGAGCTACTTTTTGGAGGCTAAAGGTTGTGCTACTCATTTGGCTTGTATCGACAAAGTTCCGCAACTTTATATTCAAAGTGGGTTGGTCATAACTGTAGTGGAGCCACAGCTTTACTATGCCCCCTTTGCTGCTCAGTTGGGTTGTTTTGATGATTTTTTCGCCTTGGGCAAACAGCGATTGATCGCCAGGGGTCAATGTTTTGCAATAGCGCCCCGAATGTCCATCTGGCGTGTAAGTGTCGTGCTCGAAACTTTGGAAATAAGTAGCCCCATGTTGGGCATTGGCAGCTACCATCATAGGCAAAATACCTTCTTGGTCGAAGCGTGCCGAACTAAATATACCCAAAGGATCTTTTTCTTCCAGGGCATTGCCATGGGGCGAATACAAGGTTACTTCGCTTGACTTGATCCATTGATTGCCAAAAGTGGGAGCCTGCTGACTCCAGTGACCATTGGGATCGGTAGTGGTAGGCAGGGTAACACTGCTAATGACTCCACCTTTGTAAATGCGATTGCCTGCGGCTACTTTTGGGTCAGACGATACCACATTGTCGCGGTAAGTGTAACTGGTATGGGGGCGCCATATTTTATCCAAAGCAGCTATTACCTCTGTGTCGTTTAAGCCATACTGGCTTTTTACTGCTTGGCTGGCGTTGGTTGCCCAATTGTTTTTAAAAGTCTGGAAACCAACACTCAACACGTTTTGATCCATTTTCCACTGCCCTTCTGTTTTCAAGGGGTTGCCTGCCTCGCCATAGGTAATGATAGAGCCAGCCGATAAACCCAACTGATTGAAACGGTCTTGTACCTGACCACTTTCGTATATTCTGCCAAAAGCGGGGTACTTCCACGATGCCGGAATGGTCAGAGAATAAATATTGCCATCCAGGGCTTGTGTCCCTACTTTTACCTGATCAAATCCATCTGTTGTACGCGTCAAGATGGCACCACCAGTATGAGGATTAAAACCCAGGTTTTCGCTTTCGTTGGTTACCCCATCCTGAAAAGTCGTGACCTTTTTCATAATCACCGGATAGCGAATGACCTTAGAAATAACGTGGGTGCCTATGCGCTCGCGGGCGTAGCTAAAATTCATGGAAGGCGATACATAAATGGGCAAAGGAGGAACGATAAACGTAGCCGAAAGGTCTACCCCCAACTCTACGTTGATGTTGCGGTTGCGCACCGAACGGCGTTCCATGGTCATGTCCATCTCTTTGCCTGGCACCTCCCAAGTAATTGTACCATCAGGGTGTAGCATACGGATACGTTCGCCAGGTTGGTAATATTCGTATTTTTGCTGAGCAAACATTTGTGATTGTTCCGTATCAACGCCATCGTAAGTACCCATGTAGCTCGCCACTCGTTTGGTTTGCCCGTGCATGTTATTCAGTATAAAACGGTACCCTTGGGTAAGCCATACCTGATCATTTTCGTAATAAAACAAACCCAAGCTAATAGGTGGCTCTCTGTTGCGCTTCTTTCGGTTGGCTTCTAGTGAAGTATAATCTACGCCTTTCTCCAGGTTACTGGTGGGGTCTTTTTTATCGGTTTTGTATACATACAGTTTATCGTAAGGAAAATCTTTGACGGTATAATATTCATTGACCGAGTATCCCGTGCCAGTTTTCCCTTTGTGAATGCTCTGCGCGATTACCTTAGAGTGCCCTACCGACGCCCCAGGCAACAATGATTCGCCTATGGGTCCTTCAAATTGCTTTTTGTCAAACCCGGCAGTCAAACGACTGTACCAGCTTTGGCCTTTCCTTGGAAGGTAACGTACCAAAGGATTTTCGTCGCGTACTCCTGAAGGTTCGTTGGTGGCTACCCCACTGCTTATCTTCTTTATTTTGCCGTCCTCTTTGATAAAGTCTTCATAAAAAAACTCCTGTCCGTACAAATTGGCATCACCAGTTTCGATACCTGCATCATACATGAGCAGGCGCTTTACCCTTACTCCTCCTCCACGCTTGGCTTTGATCATGGGCAACCTCAGGTAAGACAATTCTGCACTCATCTGAGTACCTACCTTTTTCTTTTTGGGAATACCCTCAGAAAAGCTTCGTAACAACAACCTACTTAAATAATCATTGACTATTCCTCCGTTCTCCAAGTTAGCATTGACCAGTTTGTCACGCTTGGCGTACACTTTTTGGTCAAACTTATCGGTACCCTCACAATCAAAGTGCTGGCGTTTGTTGGCGTAAAAATCGTAACAGGCTTGACGAGGTATCGAAGCACGCTTGTTGTCATCTTCTTTGCCATCAAGCGTAATTTTAATGCTATATTCTCCGTTGATGTCTACTCTTTCTACCGAAGCCACCGCAGCATATCCCTTCAAATACTCCGATTGACAGTCTTTCAATGATGGCGGTCCTGAGCCAATGAGTTTGTAGAGAAACTTAAAGTAGATTTTTTCGCCATCGTCCACAAAGTGTTTTTTAAGCAAAGCTACTTGTTCGTCTACTTCTACCTGATTGGTAGGATCTATGCCCATGTCGCGTACATTGACCACATAAGAGGGCGACAAACCGTATTTTTTTCCGGTGAGTTTGCTGTCGTTGGCTTCCAACAAAGAAGTCATCACCATAGGGCGACGATTTTGTACAAAGCTGTAGTCCTTTTGCTCGTACTGTACTAAAATTTCTCCTCCCGAAGGCAATTTGATTTGCTTGAGTTGCCAGGCTGCTGGGTCAAATTTCTTATGTTGAGCGTCGGTAAGTTTCCCTTGATACAACCACGGCTTTTTTTGTTTCTTTCGCTTGCTGCCATCTAGTTGAATATTGCCCCAAGGACCAAGGTAATAAGGGGCATAATCTGGATTTTGTGCACTTATACCATGCTTATCACTCATTTCGTTGATAATGTCTGGATAATCTTCGCGTACTTCGGCGGCAAACTCGTTTTTCACCTTATACTTGTATACAAACTCATAAGGGCTGGTTTTGCCATTAGAAATGCCCCCATACTCAAACCATACTTTTTTGAGGGTAAGTTTGCCCGACGCATTGTTTACCTTTGGACGGGGAAACAACCCTTGATCGTGGTTGGGTACGTTTTGCACCAAGCTATAGTCATAGTCAAAATGTACTGTTTGCAAGGGCTTGTCGGGTTGTTTTTTGGAAAACAACACAATTTTTTCCAGGTATTCGAGGCGTTCATCGCCTTTTATCTGGGCTCCGTTGCTGCCTTTTACCGCCGCCGGATCGGTTTTTCCTGCCAAGTGCTTGGCTCCTAAGCCGTCCTTGCGGTCTTCGCTCGACCCTTGAATATAAGGAGAACTGGCAGTTACCGGACTCTGTACATTTTGCCAGCGAGTGGTATTGCTTTTATTGGTAACAAAGTAGGCAATGTGGGTTTTGGTTTCGATGGTTTTAAGGTAGTACACTTCTTTCTCT
The DNA here is from genome assembly GCF_947493425.1 of uncultured Microscilla sp. Lineage (GTDB taxonomy): Bacteria > Bacteroidota > Bacteroidia > Cytophagales > Microscillaceae > Microscilla. The sequence goes on from NZ_CANLRP010000141.1 coordinate 20,550, forward strand.
CCTGTCGACACCGTGCCTACTGCCCCTTTTCGATCAGAGATTTTTTCTTGCTGAAAAAACATGCCATTGTAAGGCACTCGCCAACGGTACCAACCATTGGTACCTGCCCCATATTTTTTATGGTAAGCAAACTTTGTCCAGCCCCCAAAATCTTTAGCGTCGGGTCCATCATTGCCCACTTCTACATAGTCGGGCGTGGTAATAGAAGTTAACAAATAATTGGTAGCATAAGGCGCGGGTTTTACTTCGCCCACTACCTTGGCGTTGGCATAGTCATGCACGGCATGGTCTACATCTACCTCATACTCATTTCCTGCTTGCTTTAGGGCAAAAGGGCGGTACATCAAAAAATGGTCTTTGTCTTTTTGGGTGGCGGGCAAGTTGGCGTCTACCTGAAAAGTACTTACGTTGCGGTTAAACACAGGCGTGCCATACACATAGTTCAATCCATTTTTGTTGGTCACCTTAAGCTCGGTAATCGCGGTAGCATTGGTAGCTGTTACGTTATCGTTGAGCCCGGTTACCTGCGTAGCGTCAAAACCGTGGTTGGCTTTAGTATGGTAATTGATATAAGACGAGGAGGACAATTTGGTATGGTCGAGGTTACCCACTGACGATAACTCAAGGCTGCCATTGCCCCCAATGCCGGCGCTTACCAAGTCGGTATTGCGCACGCCTGCCCCACCTGTAGTATACTCTACACTTCCGCCTTTGTCGCCATTAAACCTAAATACGCCTTGTTGGTCGAATACGTATTGGCTAGCAGTCCCTGGTTTTTTCCAGTCTGTGGTTTGCGACTTACTGTCGCCCAACCCAATCGTAACCCCTACCCCTACGGTTACCCCCCAGTTCATATCTATTCCCAGGTTTCTTTTTACCGAGGTGTTGTGGGCTTTCTGAGGTAAAAAGTGCCCCAGTTTTTTCTGAAAATAGCGAAACCCTCCGCCAATACCTTCACCATTGACCATAAACTGGTCGGCATTGTTGAACGGAATGCCCAGGTATACATCTCTTTCGCTATAAGGGGTACTTTTTTCTACATAATAATCGTTGCGTTGGTCTTGCCCGCTTACACTGTGCATGTAGCCATTTACCTTGCTGTTGTCTTTTTCCTGATAAGCATACACATTAAAAGTCCCTTTGGTGGTAACATCCAAGCCTACAGGCACATTTCCTGGGGTCACGGTCACTCCACGCTCCAGGTTAAAATTAGCTGAACTATAACGTTCGGTAGTTACATTTTTCTAGTTCTAAGATAATAGGGGGTTAGGTATAAAAAACAGAAAATTCCTGGCTACGTTTGATGAATTACGACACCCAC